>JAZPZN010000131.1:0-34198 GCA_045544715.1 Oscillospiraceae bacterium
CGCTTGGGCTCCGACTTGCATTCGACTGCACAACTGACATTCTGAATTGTTTGCATCAGACAAATACAAACTGACAGCTTCGCAGAGAGTAAGAGAGCTGCGAGTGTCAGTATGTCTTGTGCGCCGCTCAGCGCTGGTTGCAGGTGTGGGACTTGAACCCACGACTTCAAGGTTATGAGCCTTGCGAACTGACCGCTGTTCTAACCTGCCGTTTGCAGAGTTGTCAGCTCTGCATATTAAAAGGGATGATTCGGTGCTCCGTCGCTGACATGAACAGCCGCTGCATCTTCCAGTGCAACATGAAAGACACAGCACGGAACAGAAGGCTCAGCCGAATCACTTCGGCTGACAACATATTAAAGGTTTTTATGGATAAGCTAAATCAGAAGCCATAGGCGGAGGCAAACGCACTGTACTGCACAGGGGAAGTGTGGGATGCAGTGCGTGAAAGTCTTGCCCCTCTTTTCCGCCTGCCTTCTATGATACCATTATACTCATACACAGAGTACATTTCAAGACAATTCGGTACAAAGTTTCCGTATTGCCTTCTTGACTTTGTTCTTTACAGTATTCGGATGATAATGCAGAAGCTCCGCCGTTTCCTCGCTGGTATGAAAAAGAATATAGCGGTGTATCAGTACTGCTTCAAGATCATCATCGTGCAGTTCGGATATCTTATCTCTTATTTCGGATGTTACCTCAATAGCAGACCTTCTCTGATTCTCAGCCTGTTCTTCCATCTCTGCCAGCTTCATCAATGCGCTTTCCGTGCTGTTGCCTGCTCCTCCCGATGATGGATTGTCACCTGTTCCTCTTGACAATTTCTGCGCTCTGTCCCTGCACTGCTTAACCAGCATATCCAGTGCTTTGGCTTTCTTATCGGCATAAAAAGCCCTGTTCAGATATCTTCTCATTTCCATTTCATCCATCATACAGCTCTCTGTACTCACACGCTGTTCCTCCTCTTATGTATTTGCAGTTATTACAGTTTCCTTTCTCTCTGTTTATCTTTATCGCTCTGTTGCGTTCGCTTTCAAATTCCTTATAGCTTTTTCTGAAACTGCATGAAGTTTTCTCTCCTGTACACGTTGTCTCATTCAAAATAGTACAGAATCCCAATGAACAGAATACACAACTGCCGTTCACTTCTCATCCTCCTCAAACATCATATCCTCATATTTCTCACAATCTTCTGCCGCTTTCTGCTTTTCTTTCAGATACCTCAGCTCGGAATCACAGTTCACGCTCAGCCTCATAAGAATACCGTTCAGATCATCATTTATACACTCATAAGGCATTATGACTGCCCTCAGAATAAATCCTTCCTTTACAGCTATGCAATACTGTCCGCCATCAGTTCTTCTCAGATGAAAGGTGATATCCTCAGTCAGCGGTCTGATATATTTGTTCTGTATGAAGTAGATATGCCCTGCTCCGATGAGAGGGATAAGATCACATTCAGCATATCGTATCGTCAGACCGATGTACTCCAGATCAGTTTCCTCCAATATGTTATCCTCGATACTGAACGGAAGTTTTTCCTCCTGAACAAAAAATTTCTCCCACTGCTTTTCATTGCAGTCAAGGAACGCTTTGAGATTGTCCTTTTCAAGTCTCGGAAGTCCGTGTAATGGATATGCTGCATATCCGTCACCTATCCACTGCTCATCGCCATGAAAAAGGATAGCTCTTTTTCCCGAACTCAGCAAGGACTGTACTGCTTTCATCTTCATATATCATCCGCCTCCCTGACTATAACGGTTTTAACCGACCTGAGATAGTTTTCAATGACATCCTTTGCACTCTCAAAGCTGTAACACACCTCGGTCTTATGGCCTGCCTTTCCCAGCTTTTTGAGCCAGTCGGACTGCTTCTCTGTCAGGCAGTTCCTTCCGTATTTCATTTCTATCGCAAGCCCGATATATCCGCCATGTGCAACTGGAAGAATGATATCCGGAACTCCTGCTTTCAACCCCATCTTTTTCAGCCTGCTTCCTGTAACTGCGTTTCGCTTGCCCTCGTTCGGGACATGATACATAAGCTGTAACTCAGGATATGCGATTTCGGCAAACTCTGCCCATCTGAACAGCATCATCTGCTCGCTGTCTTCTGAGGATAGCCCTGCCTGTATCTTTTCGTTTTTTCTCTTATCGTACAAAATTCCGCATCCTTTCTGTAAAATCTCGCATAAATATATATTCCGCCGTTGACATCATTGTAAACTCTCTTTGCCTCGGACAGGTAATATCCGTCATAATACTTCTCAAATGCCCTGTGATCGTCTGTATCCTTTGCCAGCTCCATGACCTTGCGCTTTGATAATCTTCCATCTCTCTGCTTCTCAGGAGGATCGGCGAGGTTCTTTGAAGCATTCCACTTTTTCTTTGAGGCTTCAGACTTCTTCAGCATATACCTTGCAAGATCAGCAACACCATTTTCATCGAACTGCAAAGGTTCTGCTCCTATCCTTCCCATTCCCCAGAGCTGTGCTAAATCCTTCGGACTTATCCCTCCGCTTATTACAAGATGATGATGATATCTGCCTTTTTTTGCTCCTTTTTCTGTGACCGAGGCATATTTCAGCGGTGACAATCCAAGTTTTGTGCGTAGCCTTTTCATACGTCTCAGAAAATTGCTGAGATTCCTTGAGGCTTCATCATCAGACTGAGGATGATACTCATTCCGATATGTCAGCTCAATTTTATAGTCTTCCGATGTGAAATTATAATTCAGCTTACGTATGAACTTGTTCTCAGCTATCATTTCATTCAGCTTTTTCTGACACTCACTTGAAGGCTTCGATTTCTTTCTTCTCACTCCTGCCTTTCTGTGTACAGGATAAAGATGCACTTCCATATAATCTCCGCACAGATAGTATTTCTCTCTGTAAATGTTCAGCATTTTTCACTTCCCCTTTAATTTACTGCGGTCAGTAAGATAATATCCATTACAAGGTTTAATGCGCCCGTTTACAGGCGCAAAATCTTTTTATCAGCTCACTCTCCGATCAGCTTCAATGCCTTATGTTCATTTCTCCAGTGACAGTTGTTATCAGGATCACAGCAACATTCTTCACAGTTTTTTACATCCCCGCATTCTACATTATAAAATATATCTTCCACCGCTGATTTAAGCAGTTTTTTCAGTTCCCTGTTCTCATTCTCCAGTTCAGCGATCCGCTTTTCCTGAGCCGCCATGTAGAGCATATCTGTATCGTTCATTGTTATCACTCCTTTCCGACAGCTTTAGTTATCCTGTCATATATCTCATTTGCCTTGTTGGTATCCTTGTAGTTGACGAATATCGCTGCCCTGAGGACGGGTCTTGTCTCACGCAGGATATCCTCCAGCTCCTTTATGTAAGCCCTGATCTCAGGCTCATCCATCCATTTGTTGTTCAGGTTCATTTTTCCTCCTCCAATGATTTTTCAAGAGCAGTTATCAGGAGCTTATATTCTTCCTCGTTCAGTTCCTTGAATGCTTTTATCAGCTCATCAAACTTGTCGATGACAGCTTTGACCCTGCACAGGCTCTCGAATTTTTCAGGTGTCATTGTTTATCTCCTTTGTAAGATCGATCGTTATTTCGTCAGAATCAAGTATTTCAAGGCGCTGTGCAACATTGACACCGCCTGTTCGGGCATTTCCTACCACGACTATGGACAGCATCTTGTCAAATTCATCGGGTATTATCAGCGTTACTTTTTTCATTTTCGCCCTCCTTATTTTTATCTGTTCATAATAAGACGGTCGGCCATAAGTCTGCCGTAGGATATTCCACGTTCATCAGCCTCGCTTACAGCATCCGATAAAGCCTGTGGGGATGTGTATTTTTTTCCTTTTCTTAGCTTCTGAATAATAGCTTTGCCGCTGCTGTATCCGTATCATTCCGGAACACTCTTTGCAATATTTACGGCCGCCTCTGACTTCTATCTCGCATTTGCAGATCCGGCACTGTTTCAGACTCATTCATCTTCACCTGCTTTCAGCTTGTCCAGAGTATCGGAAACAGCATATATCAGCTTCCCGACTGCTTCTATGTATGCGGCTTTATCGCTGTCCTCAGACTCCCTCACAAATTCCAGAAGTCCGTTCATTTCCTTATATGCGGAAGTGTAGATATTCTTGAATGAGCTTTTGTCGGCATTCTCGATGGCTTCTGCCGATGAACGGCGCAGGCTTTCAATTCTGCTTTCATACTCTCTTTTCTGAGCTTCAAGCGCCTTATCTTTTTCATTTTCAAGCCTGCTGAACTCATTGCGGAGTTTCTCGATCTCCTTATTCTTCTTTTCTATCGCCTTTTTATCAGGAACTTCTTTCACAACTTCCTTAACTGCAACATCAACAGGGCGCTTTTCAAGTTCTGTTATCTTCCTTTCAAGCTGTTCTATCTTCTGTTTCTGCATTTCTGTGTCAGTCTGCATTATACTCAGCTTTCCGCAGGCTTTCTCCTCACTTTTCCTTGAATCGGCCGCTTTTTTCTCGGATTCCTCTATCTTTTCCATAAGCCGCCTGTTGGCTTTTTCAAGATCGTTCAGCTTTTCCTGCATATCCTCAGGAGAACTGCTTCTGAGCTTCTTGTTCTCATCCTCCAGAAAACTCAGCTGTTCTCCCTGCATCCTGCACTTTTCTACAAGTTCCTTTATCTCATTGACTGTCATGCCGCTGAGGTCATTCTCTTTCATGACTTCATTTCTGTCTTCGGTATTGATCTGAGTCAGGAGAGACAGCTTCGTTATGCCAAGCTGTGCATTCGACTGCACAAACTCCTCTCCCAGATTCTCATACACGCTTATATACTGGTATGCCTGTCTGCGCCTGAGACTGAATTCCTTTTCGGCATAGTCTTCAAATGTCTCATAACCAATATGCTTGTAAAGGCCTTCGACTTTCATATATCGCAAGTCTTTTCCTATACTGCAAACTGCATTGACCGCAAGTTTGCCATTTGCACGTATGCGCTCGGTAACAATAACAGCCTCCTGCTGTGGCTGTAATGTGATTTCTTCCATATTTCCTCCTTATACTGCCTGCTTCATGCCTTTGCCTGCTGTTTTGTCCATTTTTCTGAATAACGAATCAAGATAGGACTGATATTCCGTCTCAAAGTCGATAATCTCCTGCGGTTTCGGTGTGCTTCCGACTCCCATGTTATTTCTGAATCCTCTGCACTGAACTATTTTCCCGCTCAGACTGACTTCCATTGTGTAGTATGGTATGTCTTCTTTTCCTATCTGACGGACAAAAAGTATATGAAGCGTTCCTTCTGCATGACGTTTGGCATATCCTCCGACGCAGTGATGAAGTATCCTGCCTTCCCTTGCTATTTCTTCTACACTTTCGGGAATAATTACAGTAAGTCCACGCTTTTTATCTGTATACTCCATTTTCTTCCTTGCCGCATTGCTGATTTCAAGCTGATACTTCAATCTCAGGTCATTTTCTGTTTTGATAATAAGAGAAGTCCGTTCATGTGCGGCGGCAAGGTCTCTCGGCATAACTATTGATTTATCATGCAGATCATATCCCAGCTTCTCACATTCTCTTATGTAATCGCTCCACATATACAGCATGAATGTATTTCGTTCCTTGTTCCTGTGCTTTATAACGTAGTCCATGACCTGCTTTCGGCTGACCGATATTTTATCGCTTATGTACTCTATTTTCACGGTGTTATAGCAAAATTCCCTGTAATAGCGTATCGTTTCGGCTGATGTGCGGCCATGGTAAATATCCCGTCTGAATGGGATATATTGATTATATTCACGGCCCTCATTTTCTTTGAGATATTCAATCTCAGTCTTATCGAGGCGGAGCATCTTTTTCAGATCGCTGGTTCTCCAGTTGATCCTTGTCTGATTCAGCGCACCGTTTATGTAGGAATCCGCAAGAAGTTTCAGTCCGCCGTGTATCAGATACTCAAGCTGAGGATGTTCTGCATATCGGCAGTAATAAGTAATAAAAAACTGAGGAAGTTCAGAACTGCCCATGCCCTTGAACAGATATTTCAGGAATGAGCTTTCTATTGCATCAAATCCTAATACGTGATATCCATTATAACCGCTCCCGAATGCACCTGCATGAAAAAGCGGCTCTTTCGGTTTGCGTTTCAAGGGCTGCCATACCATTTTATTCTGCTTGCAGTCATAGGCTTTTCTGTATTCCTTTGCACATCCCTCCGAAAGCTCATAGCGGACAGTTTCATACCAGTCATACACAGGTTCCATGATGTCCTCCTCAAAGCTCTGATATACTGTTATGCATGATATCCTTACATCGTCGCCTGAGTTGCCAAAAATGGCAAAATTATCGTAATATCTGTAAGTCGTCCTGCCTCTGTCCATCTGCCTTAACTGCACTTTCCCTTGACAGAAAGGACATTCTCCGTCGGCCTTATGTTTCAGTTTCTGTATCAGTCCCTTGTCTTTTGTCTCAAAGCGGTCATGGCAGGCTGTACAGTAAAGCTCCGCCGATTTTCTGCCTTTGCGATAAAACAGGAAGTGCGGCATCACTCCCTCTATTTCTTCAAGATGCCACTGTGGATCTACAAACATTTCTCTCACCTCACAGATCACCGAGAAGCTCATCCAGTGAAACACTGAGAGCGCTTTTCTCGTTCTTTTTCATCGTGATAGGCGGTGTTCCGATATCACCGCAAAGGTCAATGGTCATTGTGAAATGGATATTCGCTGTCGAGAAATAAAACTTCACTGCTTTGCGGTATGCTTCAATATCGGAAATACTGTCTCCCACACCTTTTGCAACTGAATCCATACAGTCCTGAAAAGTCTTTCCCGACTGCTCAACTGCCTGTTCAAACTCCTTTTCCTGCTCGCAAAAGCTGATAAGTGCGCTTGCGACAGATGCTGACATTACCGCCTGATATCTGCCTTTGATCTTATCGCATGAAAAATATGCCTTCTTATCCATAACTGACTCCTTTCATATCAGAACGGTGTATCGCCGTCTGAAAGTATATCTTCAAAATCCGAAATAGAACCGTATGATAACTGTTCTGTCTGTGAGTTCGGCTTGTTTGCGGAATTGTCTGACGGCTTCTCGCCTGCTCCGCTTTTATCTCCTGCAAATTCCACATTTTCCACCACAACATCCATCGTATAATGCATGACATCAGCGTATTTCCTGTCCTGATAGTTATTGTTGCGGAGAGTGCCTTCTATTACTATCATTTTTCCCTTGCTGAAATATCGGGAAATAAATTCCGCTGTCTGCCGCCATGCAGTACAGCTTATGAAATCTGCCTGACGTTCTCCTGTGGTCTTGTCCGCATACTTCCTGTTCACGGCAACTGTGAACCTGCATGATGATATGCCTCCGACAGTCTGCCTCAGTTCGGGATCAGCTGTCAGCCTTCCCGTCAGTATCACCTTGTTCATTTTTATTCCTTTCTATCATCTGGAATATCAGCATTTCAAATGTCATTCTCTGTCGATCCGACAGGATGCGTTCGCCCAGCTTGTCCTTGTATCTTTCATACATCGGCCTGATCTTCGGATGATTTATGTTTATCATGTAACCGTACTTATTGTGCGGTGCGTATATGCTTTCATTTTTATTGGGATCGCTTCCGAGCTTCTGAGCATCTTCCCACGATATTTTCTTTCCCATAATTATTCTTTAGTCCCGAAGTAACGGTCAAAGCCGTGTTTTGAAAGCTCGTCCCTCAGCTCTTGTCCGAGCATGAAACCAGCTCTGCTCCAGAATAAATTCCATGCAATAAGCGGATTGTCCTCCTCTATGCATTCATTTTCTGTCATAACACGGCTTTTCCCTGTTTCTTCATCACATTCAAATGTGATATTTTTTATTTTCTTGCGTATCATCCCTTGTACCCTTATTCTGCGCCTCGCCCAGACAAGGCGCTTCTGCACAAGAAGCCTCTCGGAGCAGGATATATATTCCGTTAACAGCTGCTGTTCTTAGAACCTGTCCACATAGGGATTCATGCACGTCTTTTCGTCAAATTTTGCCGGTGACTGCGTTAAAAATCCTTGAAGGGCGACAGCCCGTCGGCGGATTTTTGCCTTGTCACCGACAAAATTATGCCTGATAATCCGTACATTCACCCTATGTGGACAGGTTCTTACTCTCGCCGTCCTGCTCCTGCCGGCAATGCTGTGCATTCAGATGCACAAACTGCCGATAACATCCCTTGTTATCGCAAAGAGGCTGTCTCCTGTGATATTGACCATTTTTCTGTTTGCATCCCTGCGGATGATGAGAACAAACTCATCGTTTTCATCAGTTACCTTGTACTGTATACTGATTATGCTTTCGTCGAGCGCTCTCATCAGTCCTTTCAGATACCGCTTCACAAACTGCTTCTTCTGAAGCTGTTCATCTGTCATATCATCCGTTTTCTTCATTTCAAACACCTCCCTGTTATTTCTGTCTGTGCAGTTGAATGCACAACGGGGTCAGAGCTTAATGGATCTGCAATGACCGAAGCCGTTCATTACAGTTCCATTACTGCTGCTCTCTGACATTTTCGCTGCACATCCCACCTGTTTCCTTCTTGCCAGTATTCTTCCCCACAAGCTCATCCCAGTCATAGCCACGCTCCACCGTTACATGATAATAAAAACGTCTCAGCGCCGCACGGACATTCTTTTCGTATTCCGCCTGCTCCTCAGGTGTGTGCTTGGGGATATGTACTGTTATATGATTTCCTCTTGCACTGTCATAGCTGACAGTACGCTCCGTCTCGGTTTCGGTCTCCTGCCAGTTTCTGAAATAGCTGTCATTCGGCTTCATAAGATCACCTCTTTCAATCTTATGCGGTAGGGGTTGTACGGGTTTACTTCTTGGCTTCGATTGTTATTTTCATCTTCGGTCATGCTCCTTTCTTATTGTTTGACAATTCTTGCGTTTCCGCAAGTGGTTCGCTAAAAAAAATACGGTCAACATCTTCATTTGTAAGATTCAGCATTTTCTTCAACTTTCTCAGCTCAGATAGTGTAAAGTCAGATTCACCGTTAAATTTCCTATATATTGTTGCAGGATTGACACCAAGATATTTGGCGATATCCTCCTTGCTGACCCCAGCTCTTATCTGAGCTATCTTAAACTCAATTGGATTCACTGCATCACCTCCTTGCGTTTCCGCAAGTTTATAATACCACATACTTTTGCATTTGTCAATACGTTTTTGCAAGTTTTTTTATTTAATTTCATTTATCTCTTGCATTTTTGCAATACACGTGATATAATATAACAAAGGTGGTGATGCTATGTTAGACCTCAAACAACGCAGAATCGAGTTAAATCTTACAATGCTCGAAGTTGCTAAACTTGTCGGGGTTTCAGAAGCTACAATAAGCCGATATGAAAGCGGCAATATTAAAAATATGAGACGTGACCGAATTGAAAAATACGCAAAAGCACTTCAAGTCAGTCCGTCGGAATTTCTCGACATTCAAGAAGAACCAAAAATATCAAAAATCCCCTACACCGAAGAAGGCACGGTGCTTGTGCCGTTGATCGGTAAGGTTGCGGCAGGCTACTGTTGTCATGCCGAGGATAATATAAGCGAGTATATCCGTACCGACAGGAGCAGTCTGAAAACCGGCTACGATTATTTCTGGTTGGAAGTCAAAGGAGACAGCATGGAGCCTGAACTGCATGAGAAGGACCTCGTCCTCGTTCAGGAGCAGTCTGAGCTTGATGCCGAATGCTACGCAGTTGTAACTGTAGATAACGAAGACGGCCTCGTGAAGCAGGTGCAGATAGATAATACAAAGATCACCCTCAAGAGTATCAATCCTTATTATCCCCCACGTGTTTTTGAGAAACAGGATATGAACAGGATCAAGATCGTCGGCAGAGTGATTGAGATCAAAAGACGATTAGTGTGAAAGGAGCGTTTTATGGGAATATTCAAAGCATTGTCAAATCTCACTGCCAAAAGCAATGAACTTGCAGGACAGGCTGAATTCCAGAAAATATATTCAAGCCTTTCAAAAGCAGAAGTTATCGCAGACGGACAGTTCCATAAACGGAATTTCTGGCGAGGAAAAGCAAAAGAATTCAAAACCGTAAATCTTACTAAAAAACTGGCACTCAGCAGTCTGAGATCATTTGTTGCTTTCGATGTTGAAACTACAGGCATCCCTCTGTCAGGAACAGCAGTTATCGAACTGTCCGCTGTCAGATTTGACGATTTTCAACCAACTGAATTGTTTACCACTTTGATAAATCCTCAGATGCCAATTCCACGTGAAGCATCAGCGATTAACCATATTTACAATTATATGGTAAAAAAAGCTCCTGTGTTCCATCAAATCATACCATCATTTGAGCAGTTTATCGGAGAACGACCGCTCGCTGCGCATAACGCTGAATTTGATGTTTCTCATCTTTACGTAAACGGGCTGGACTGCATCGTTAATAAAAAAGTTTTTGACACCTGCTCCATAAGCAGAAAACTGTGTAAAGGACTGCTAAACCATAAACTTGCAACCTCTTGTGCAAATTACAATATTTATTTTAACGGAGCACATCGTGCATCAGCCGACGCTCTTGCCTGTGGAATGCTCTTTGTTCAGGAACTTATGCAGTATTATTCATGCAAATCCGTACAGGAACTGCAACAGGCAGCAAACGATAAATAAAAAGGAGCGTGATCTTATGCCAACCCCAAACGAACACAAAATGACAGCGGAGGAGTTTTTTAAACTCGCACCTGAGACAAACACTCATATGGAGCTTCGTGATGGTGAAATAGTTGACTTTGCAACACCTACACCCGAACATCAGGATATAGTCGGCGGTATGTATTCCGAAATACGCACTTTCATACGCACAAACGGCGGAGACTGCAAACCTTTCATTTCGCCTCTCGATGTGAAGCTGGATGATTACAACGTTGTACAGCCCGATGTATTTGTTATCTGTGACCCGTCCAAGTATGATAACCTTCGCTGTTACGGAGCGCCCGACTGGTGCATTGAGGTGCTTTCCACTAACCGAAATGATGATCTGTACAGAAAATTAGCACTGTATCAGGCTCATGGAGTCCGTGAGTACTGGATAGTTGATCCGAAGAACAGCAAGGTACTTGTTTACTTCTTCGAGAAAAGCGACTTCCCGAATATCTACACTTTCGATACCGCTGTCCCCGTCGGCATCTATGACGGGAAGCTGAGTATAAATATAAGCGAAATGATATGATACCAAAGGAGGGATAACAATGCCAACCCCAAACGAACACAAAATGACAGCGGAGGAGTTTTTTAAGTTTACCCCTGAGAACGAATCCGAGCGGTATGAGCTTATCAATGGCGAGATAGTGGCTCAGGCTGCACCTAATATTCAGCACCAGAGTATTTCTATGGGATTATCCGTAGAGATCGGCAGTTTTATTAAAGCAAACAAGGGCGGTTGCAAGCCTTTTGCCGCTCCGACGGATGTTCAGCTTGACAACGAAAATGTTGTAGAGCCTGATTTCTTTATTTTATGTGACCCGTCAAAACTTGATAAGAACCGTTGCTGCGGAGCGCCCGATTTTGTTATTGAGATCGCTTCATCAAACCGTTCAGCGGACTTCACACGCAAGCTGTCACTTTACAAGGAATTCGGGGTAAGAGAATACTGGATAATCGACCCTGCAAGTGAAAAAGTGCTGGTCTATCTGTTCGAGAAAAGCCTGAATACTGTAAACATTTACAGCTTTACCGATCTTGTACCTGTCGGCATCTATGACGGGAAGCTGAGTATAAATATAAGCGAAATGATATGATACCAAAGGAGGGATAACAATGCCAACTCCAAATGAACACAAAATGACAGCGGAGGAGTTTTTTAAGTTTACTCCTGAGAACGAATCCGAGCGCTATGAGCTTATCAACGGCGAGATAGTGGCTCAGGCTGCGCCCTCGACTATTCATCAGAGACTTATAGGCAACCTGTTTTTTTCAATAAAGAGTTTTATCAAGTCTAATAATGGCAAATGTGAACCATTTATATCACCGTATGACGTAGTACTCGATGAAGAAACTGTCGTACAGCCCGATGTGCTTGTAGTATGTGATCCATCGCATATTGATGATAAACGCTGCCACGGAGCGCCTGATTTCATTATTGAAGTCACATCATCTAATTATGGCAGAGATTACGGTGAGAAACTTGCTCTTTACCGCAATGCAGGTGTCCGTGAATACTGGATAGTTGACCCGATGTATGAACGTACTATGGTCTACTTCTTCGAGAAAAGCGACTTCCCGAATATCTACACTTTCGATACCGCTATCCCCGTCGGCATCTATGACGGAAAGCTGAGTATCTGCATAAATGACCTGATATAAATAAAAAACTCCCCTGCTCCGATGCAGGGGAAATCTTTAAAGGAGTGATGATATGGACCGATACCTCATGTACCTGAGAAAATCAAGAGCGGACGGCGAGCATGAGAGCGTTGAGGATGTTCTTGCAAAGCATTATAAGATATTACAGGACTATGCCGTCTCCAAGCATGGCGGAGCTGTTTCGGAAGAACTTATATATCGTGAAGTGGTTTCAGGCGAAACAATACAGGATCGCCCTGAAATGCAGAAACTCCTCGACCGCATCCAGAGCGAGGATATAACAGGTGTGCTTGTTGTCGAGCCTCAGCGTCTTACCCGTGGCGATCTCTCCGACTGCGGAACTGTTATCCGTGCATTCAGATATACCAATACTCTCATAATAACTCCATCAAAGATCTATGACCTCAGTGACAAGTTTGACCGCAAATTCTTTGAAATGGAACTTATGAGAGGCAATGACTATCTTGAATATGTCAAAGAAATAATGATGCGTGGACGTATAGCCTCGGTCAATGAGGGCAATTTCATTGGCTCAGTCGCTCCATATGGCTATGATAAAATAAAGGAAGGCAAATCTTTCACGCTTGTTCCAAACTCCGAAGCCGATACTGTGCGCCTTATATTTGAACTGTGGACGGTAAACAAACTGGGCACAACTTCCATCGCCAATCGCCTGAATGATCTGCATATCATGCCGAGAAAGTCAAAGCTGTGGAGCAGTGCAAGCATAAGAGATATGCTGAAAAATCCTGTTTATATCGGGAAGATACGCTGGAACTGGAGAAAAACAGTAAAAAAATATGAGGACGGAATAATAACCGCTTCACGTCCGAAAGCAAAGCGTGAGGATCTGATACTCGTTGACGGCAAGCATGAAGCCATTATCTCTGAGGACACCTTTAATGCTTCCCTTGAACGTTTCGGCAGTATGCCAAAGGTAAAGGCGAGCAAGAAACTAAGCAATCCTTTCGCAGGTATAATGCATTGTTCCTGCGGCAGGCCTATGATATACCAGCCGCACAAAAACTGTGAGCCGAGACTACACTGTGCGTACCAGACAAGATGCGGGAACAGATCGGCAACATATGCCGAAGTTGAAGCGGAGGTCGTTAAAGCCCTGAAGGAGCTTATGGCTGATATGAAAGAAATGCTGAAAAATGGTGAAAAAAGTCAACCTAACATACAGAAAAGCATTACATCTGTACTCAAGAAAGAACTTAATGCACTTGAAACTCAGCAAGAACGGCTTTACGAATTCCTCGAACAAGGTATATATACAAGCGAAGTATTTGTAAAGCGAAATGAGATACTGTCAAAAAGGAGAACCGAACTTATGTCAGCTTTGGAAGATGCTGCTAAAAATGAAGTTTCGGTCACTGACTATAAGCAGAAGCTCGTTGCATTACAGGAAGCCGTAGCAGTAATGGAAAAAAAGGCAGCATCCGCAGAAGAAAAAAACTGCCTGCTGAAAGCGGTAGTCAAGGATATGACCTACTATCGTGAAACCGAGATAAGAGATAAATGGCATTCTGTCCCTTTTTCTATCGCTATTACGCTGATTTAAAGTGTTGCATATCATGTATATCATTGATGGACAGATTCTTCTGTTCATTAATGATATATATTATTACGGCCTAAAAAGAAACCAGTCCCCCATTCAAAAAAAAAGAACGGAGGACTGATTTAGTAGGAATTTATTCGGGGATAAGCCCCGATAATTAATGATACATCATTATTGATGTAAAGTCAAGGCGAAATCTTACAATAAATGTCGAAAAAAGGAACTCCCCTCAGCCGAAAAAGCCGAGGGGAGAATTTCTTTTACAAGTGAAATACAAGTCTTGCACACGCAAAATGTACCCGATTTTGCGTTTTATTAGCGTTTATACAGCATGAGGAACGCATTTCATGAGCGTTTTCACATTTCTTCAAGAAGACCGCTGTACTGATGATCGTCGAACTGGAGAGTGACTTTGATGCTGCTGTGCTTCTGAGCCTGAGTTGGTCTGTAACCGTCATCATATGTGCCGCCCTCTGCATTTGGAATCCCACTGATCGCACAAACGTCAAGATAAGTACCGGGGCTGAGTGAAGTTCTGACGCAGTAATGGCAATGAGAGCCTGTGCTTCTGCCCGTACTGCCTTCAATGCCGATAACATCGGTACACTTGACTGTATCGCCGACCTTGCATCTGATCTCGCTAAGATGTCCGAAGTGGAACATCCTGCCCTTGCTGTCCTGAATCACGACGTATTGTCCGAAGCCTTGATAATGGTTATCGGGATTCTCCCAGCCTGCATAAACGATCTTACCGTCGGCAGTTGCATGGATCTCCTTGCTGTCGATTCCGACAAGATCAAGACCGTCATGAGCTGAGCCTTTGAAAGCCTGCGTTATCTTGAATTTTCCTTCATATGGTGAGTTCATGTTTATTCCTCCTTATCATTATCATCCCTAAGCTGCTTCAAAACATCGATCAGTTTTTTTGGCAGGGGAAGCCCAAGTTCTGCGGCATTTTCGAGAATTGAAATGCCCTCGTTGGCAATGTAAAAACCGCTTACTGCCGAGCGGCAGACTGCTCCGCCGCCCAGAACGTGCGTATCGAGAATGTGCCCCACCGCCACCAGAGCGAGAATGATGACCTTTTTCGCAATGCCCTTGAAGCCGACCTTTGAGGACAGCTCTTTCCGAGCGGCGGCAACCAGAACGCCCGTCAGATAGTCCAGCGCCATGAACGCAATGAGGGCATACATAAGCCCATCCATCCGCCCGAAAAGAAAGCCGCAGACCGCCGCACCAATGGCTGTAATCAGCTGAATTATTTTGTTCATTTGTTCACCTCCTGCAATTCCTGTATCATCCTGTACAGCTCCATATTTGACGGAACTGTCTGCTCCTGATCGTAGAATTCCACCGCACAGCCATCGGGAAATGATGATGCTGAATAGGCGCAGTCGGAAGCTATCCGCACCCGTTTCAGCGCCGTTCCCGAAAATGCATTTGCGCCGATGGACTTCACCGAACGTGGGATGCTGACTGCACGAAGTTCGGAGCATCCCGAAAATGCGCCGTCGATAAGCGGCTCAGGCAGTCCTGCATGAGTGAGCCTGCCGTTTTCCACGTACCACCAGAAAGGCGGATACGGTGCTTGGATGTAGTTGCCTGTCAGCGGTTCGGGGAGAGTGTCACGAACAAGTCTGCCGTCTCTTACATACCATACGCTGGGAAGGTTTCGTGTGGGGGCTTCATATGGCTGGATGGTATCGCCTTCGTTCAGCATTACACGAGTATTGTATTCACTATTGTTTGTATAGTAAACAACAAGATGGATATCGTTTTCTCTTGTTGTGAATGTCAGAGCATCCGAACTATCAAGAACCCATTGCTGAATTACTGAGGCACTTGTCGAGGTGTTCGTTTTTACATCGTATTCATACGTTGCTATCCTGAATCTTGTAGATTCATCAATTCTTTTGATCGTGTATGTTGTATTCGGTTCAAGATCGGCATAATACGAAGCTGTGCCATCGTCATTTCCATATGAATAACCGGTTATTACATTACCACTGACACCATTATAACAGCCCTTTTGACACTGCTTATAAAGCAAATTCGCCATAATCTATCACCCCGCATTAAAGCCGATTGAAGCAAGATGGTCAACATCAAGCCAATATTCATCACTAACGCCAAGCAACTTGTTCTGCGGTGTGCAGTTGGGAGCTTTTGTTGTGTTTATGATGGACGGTGAAGCGGATGAACCTGTGATGTTGAAAGTGAAAGTTGAATTTGCTGTAATATCGAAAACGCAGTTTGAGAAAGTCGTAGAAAATGTACCTCCACTGAAAAAATTCGGAGCATCGATTTCATAGTAGGAACCGCTTCCCATAGTTGCGATACCGTTGTAGTCACTGCCAAATATATTGCTCCTTCCTCCATCGCTCTTGATCTTCACATAGCAATTGTCAATATCCGCCCATCTTCCGTATGCCTGCTGTACATATAAAAAACCTGCACCGCTTTTCAGAAGCAGACGCACACTGCATCCCTTCATCACTTTATTGACATAATACAGATTTGCAAAAACTCTGTCGCCGACTATGATTCCGCTTATCCTGCAATCCTCAAAAATATACTTTGAACTGCTATAGCCATTTGCACAGAAATGATAGTTTGTATAAATATTGGATATTCTGGCATTTTTGATAGTTCCGTCACCTGAGACGGAATAATGATTCGTGTTGAAGTTGTACCAGTTTGATATTGTTTTTCCGTCACCGTCGATATTACAGCCGTTCATTTGCAAATTCGGCATATTCCCGTCAGGATATTCATCCGTGATGTTGATATCGTTACCCACCTTGATATAAACTCCCGATTCTGCGGCTTTCTCAACAAGTTCCGCATACGTTGTCACTACATACGGATCAGCCTGTGTGCCTGTGCCTGTTATGCTCATTCGATCACCTCCACCCCGTCGGGGATATATACAGTTTCGACGGCACTTCCTTCAAATGCCGCACTTGCAATTTTAGTCACTGCCGCACCTCCCATTTTTTCGGGTATTTCCACATTTACCGCCTCGCCGCTGTACGCAGTCACCGCCGCAGAACCGCCCGATATCTCATATTCCCAGTCAGTCAGATCGGCGGCAGGCTCATGCGATCTTATATTCTGTCCGCTCACCTCTGCCGTTCCGCTGACGATCTCACCGTAGTCGCTGACGATAAGCCTGATAATGTGATCTCCGCCGTTGACCTGCACGGGCAGGGTCAGGGATATCGTCCCTTTCTCCGCTTCGCCGAGGGATATGCAAGGCTCTGCACCGACATTTTCTCCATCGACCGTGACTGTCAGCTTCGGCGCAGTGGATTCGGCAGTTCCGAGAAAGTTGAAATTGCAGGTGATAAATGCCTGTGTCTGCTCCTTTGCGCTGAAACCGCCGAAAGCCGCTGTTCTTGCCGTTCCGAGGAGCATATCGCAGTATACTTTCAGCGGAACGGTCACGATATTTTTTGTGACGTTTATTGATGTGGAATTGTAGACGTTTCCGCCGCCGCCCGATGATGTGACAGTATTTCCCGAACGTGGCGCACCGCCTGAGATAAGCGTCTGAGGCGCACGGAACTGCCATGTGCTGTGGCAGATCAGGAACGGCACAAGCCTTTCGCCGACGATGCCGTCAGTGAGAAGCACCATGTCGCCCACATCCAGAGTGGGGTCTCCGTAGAAATCCGCTGTTCCCGTGTACCAGCTCAGGTTGCGGAATTCCTCCATCAACGGGTCAAGGATGCCCTTGTAGTAGGTCATGTAATAGTTCCTGCTGTTCGGGTCTTCCTCGTCGGTATCGAGTATGAAAACATTGTCCTGCGACAGATATATCTTCGAGGATGTGCTTCCCTTGTCGCTCTGGGAAGTCTCGACAACATGGCCGTATTTGTCCGCATAGCCGAAAGCCTTGACAAAATATGCGCCGCTGCTGATATCCACATTGAAACGCTCATCTGCATCAATGGTCATTGACGATCTTGACGGATAGCGCCTGAATTCAATTTTTCCCTGCCTGTCGGCAATGACGAAGCATCCGAGATATTGTGCGATATACTGCACTTCCAGCCAGCAGGTAGGCGCAGGCGATACGGAAAAGGGATATATCTCATTGACCGTTATCTCAGGGTCGAGCGCCGCCAGTTCCTCAATGGTCTGTGCAAATTCCACATCCGCATTTTCTTCGATCAGCCGCAGTGCCGCTGAAAACTGTATGAATCCCGGCACTCCGCTGTCAGGCATCGGTGCGGTCAGTCGGGCAAGGTGGTCGTAGGCGGTTATTTTTGTTATCCCCGAAGGCTGTCTTTTCGCCTCGGAAATGTCCCATACACCCATCGGCACTTCATCATCAGCGCCGTCAATGGTAACGGTCAGGCTTATCTCAGCTCCCTCCAGCTCTGCGCTTTCGGGTATCACCGCATCTATGCACAATTCCCCGATGTAAAGCTCGCCGACATTGAAAATGTCCGAATCTGAAACTATCTGTGACGATATGCTCGGAGTACCGAATATATTTTCATTGCCGTTTCTGTTCAGATCTATGACAGTTCCGTCAGGGAGCGTTATTTCGCCCGATATATGCTGTAATGCCCTTGCATTCACGGCATCCCTGAACTGACTTGATACACTGTACATATCACACCTCTATCAGCGTAAAGGACAGCCGATGCCGCCCTTTACCATTGAGAATAATTTCAGTTTCGTTCACTCTGTCCGACGGATACATTACTGCTTCTGACTGAGTGCCGTTGTGGATGAACTGCACTGTCAGCTTTGAGCCGTCAATGAGACTTTCCATGTCGGCAATATCGCTGTCACTGCCGAGATATTCCAGTTCTATGGAATACAGTCCCATTCGGACAGGATATTGCAGAAGCCGCCCTGTTTCGGCAGAACGTCCTGTTGAATCGGAATACAGATCGCTTCGGGTTATGACGCATTTAAGCGGCTCTATCTTCGGAGCTGTGCCGTTTATGCTTATTATAGGTCTCATGCATTATCCTCCTCTCAGAGCCTTGTCACGGTTCACGGCATTGACAGCAACTCTGCCTATCTCCCTGCCGTCCAGAACGCAGACAACGGTTATGGGCTGATTTCCTCCGCTTTCCTCACGTATCACCTTACGCACCGAATTCTCGATATTGCTCACAGGCGAGACTATTTCAGGCTCACGCTTGTTGTCGCCCAGTACAGCGAGGAAATTGCCGTAATTCGCAGGCACATACGTACCCTGTGCAAGATACGGTATCTGAGGGATGTGGACGTTCGGAAGTCCGAGATCGAAATTTGCACCGCCGATAACAGGGACATTATCGGGAATATGTATTGAAAGCGCCGAATTCAGACTGTTGACAATATTGTTTATTCCGTCCTGCAAGCGCCATAACAGACTGTTCAGCTTGTCAATTACCCAGTTTATGCCGTCCCTTGCACCGTTTGAAACGTCAGACCACAGACCGCTGAAGAAGTCCCTGACACCTGAAAAGACATTTTTTACCCTGTCCCATGCATTGCGGAATCTTTCCTCGAACCAGTCACCGATGCCGCTGAAAATATTGTGGATGTCGCTGAGTCTGTCGGAGAAATAGCCGTGAACATTGTCGAAAACGGATGTGATGCTGTTCCATCCCTCACGGAATCTGTCGCCGAACCATGTGCCGACAACAGAGAAAATGCTGACTACTTCGTTCCAGCGGTCACTGAACCAGTTCTTCATGTCGCTGAAAGCCTCAACGATATTCTTCCATGCAGTGCTGAACTGCTCCTTGAACCAGTTCCCGACAACGAAATAAACCTGCTTGATGGCTGACCAGATATCACTGAACCATCTGACTGCATTGCTCCATGCGCTTTTGATGTTGTTCCATGCTTGCGTAAACTGCGCTTTGAACCAGTCGCCGACTTCGGAAAAAGTCTTTTTGATGCTGTTCCAGATATCGGAGAGGAATTTCGCTATGCCGCTGAATATTTCCTTTACATTATCAAAGAAATTCCAGAGCCTTGCCTGTATCTCATCCCATACACCGATCGCAAAGGCTTTTACCTCGTCCCAGTGCTTTATCAGGAGGACACCTGCCGCAATTATGGCGGCTATTATTGCGACAGATGCAATCATTGCCGCATTTGCCGTCAACCATGCAACAGCATCGGCTAACAGTTCGGTAGTCAGCCATATAAGCCGACTGAGAAGGAGTTTCATCTGCCCGATAACACCTGCTATGGCATTTGCTCCCTTAACAAGACCTATCGCCGCCGCAACAGAACCTATAACGATGACCAGATCGCTCAGCAGTGTCTGATGCTCCTTTATCCAGTCGGCGAGTTTGCTGAGGGCAGTTGAAAGACTTCCGAGAACTGATAATATCACTCCGCCTGTCCATGCCGCAAGGGGTTTCAGAAACGAATCAATGAGAAATACAGCCATCGGTTTTAATACAGTGATGACCGAATCAAGAACTTTCAATCCGCTTGAAAGCAGGTCAATGAACGTCGGCACAGCCTTTTCAAGCGTCCATTTTCCCAATGGGAGCAGAACATTCTCATAGAACCATGCAAGCCCGTCGCCAATGTTGTCCGTAAGCGGTTCAACAGCTTCGAGCAGTCCGCCGATACTGTCAAGGAGCGGTGCAAAATCAAGGCTTTTTGCCCATTCCACAGTTGCTCCCGTTATTCGTCCGACCGTTCCGAGAATACTGTTTACAATGCCGAGGATGGCGCTGAATATCCGTGTGCCTCTTTCGTTTTCCGTCCATGCTTCGGTGAACTGTGTGCGGAGATTCGCCCACACGTTGTTGATATTGGTGAGAATGTCAAGGATATTCGCAAATATTTTCTCGCCTGTGCCGTCATTCCACGCATCTCTGAACGATTGTGAAACTGCATGGATAAGTTCAAGGAAAGCATTCCAGCGGTCTGCATAGGATTGTATCAGCGCTGTACCTCTGCCGCCGTCATCCCATGCGTTTTTGAGAGCCTGAGCGACATCACCGATGATTCCGAGAACGTCCGAAAACAGCGTGATGATATTTCCGACGAACCGCTCACCGCTTCCGTTTGTCCAGACCTCTGCAATGCTGTCACCGATCGACGCAAACAAGTCCCTGACCGTCTCAGCGGCTCTCTTAGCGTTTGAAATAAGCTGTGGGGAATTATCCTCCCATGCAAGCTGAATGGGCTTTATGAACGTGCTGAGCCTGTCTGAGAGCTTGTCTGCGGTCTTTTTGATATCCTTGTCCGCAGCTGTCGGAACAACAGCTGCATGAACCGTTTCCGCAGGCTTTTCAGCCGCAGGTTCAGGCTCGGTCTCTTTTGCGGTTTTTGTTGTTACTGTGTTGATCTGATCGAAGTTTGCAAGGCTGTTTTCCTCTATTTCAAGGGACTTCTGCTGATTCTCCACAGTTTCTCCGACGGCAGTTGTCAGATCTTCCTGATAGTCTGCGGATTCGGAAATATTGACCGCCACAGATTCAGTGCTTGTGTCCTCCCAGCCGAATAATTCAGTGAGAACGCTTACAGCCGCTCTTGCTTTTTCGAGCAGTACAGTCAGCGCTGCCGTCAGTTCCTTAACGGCATCAACAGCGATATGAAGCACAGGCTGTCCCACAACTGCCATAAGCTGCCGCCATGTTTCTTTCAGATTGCCGAGGACATTTTCCCAGCCCTCAGCTTCACGTGCCGCCTGTCCTGTTGCTCCCGAAAGGTCATTGGCATCCTTGACCATTTGCAGGAGCGTGAGCTGTTTCTGAGCTTCCGAAAGCTCTCTGAATGACTTGCCGTACAGCTTCATTGCCTCGGCATTTCTGGTAGTTTCCGTAGCTGATACACCGAGAGCAGCATCGTTCATATATGCGCCTTTGAGGAATGAACGCAATGTCTGTGCGGTTTCTTCAAGCGAGCGGTCATAGTATGCAGCGCTGTCTGCGGCGACCTGCAAGGCTTCCTCCATCATGTCAAGCGCCTTAACCGATTCCATACCGTTAGCTTTTGCGAATGCATATATCTGCGTGCCGGAACTTTTCAGGCGTTCCACCATGATACCGCTTGCATCCGCAACTCTCTGCATGGCATCCTCGGCGGCAGTCTGCAATGTGCCGAAAGTCTGCTCAAACTGAGCATTAGCCGCTTTTACTTCTGCGGCAGTCTCTATGAGTTTTTTTCCGAAAACTGTTACAGCCCTCACACTGAAAGCCGCCGCAATAGCCGCTCCAAGTCCACGGAACTGCGATATAAGGCCTTTCAGTCCGCCGCCTATCTTCTTTGTATCGGTCTGGAATCCGCTTGTATTTATCCGTGTATCAAAATTCAGAAAGCCGTCTGCGGCCATATCAGTTCCCTCCTGCTAAAAACGGGCGGATATACTCCGCCCATCTCTTATTTACTGTCTTTCAGGGATTGTCACCGTCACCGCTGTCATCAGGCTGATCTGATGCAGGAGTGAAAATCTTTGTGGATGTATCCCATGTACCCTTGACTCTGCCGCCGTCATTGTAGATGCTGAACGGGATCTTCACACCCGAAGTGTCACCGCCCACGGAACTTGGCGCAATAACTACATCCTCACGGTATGCCCAGAGAACATTGCCTGTGCTGTCAACAAGGACATCGACCTTTGTTGTCTGAGTTCCTGTGCCTGTGAGACGCTCGTTTGCAATATACATCAGCTTTTCGGCAAGCTCCTCAGGTGTGTCATTGTCAAGGCGGACGTAGAACGGGTCAACGTCTGAGCTTACATCGAAGCCGTTATGAATGACATTGTTCTCGCCGAGGATATTCTTCTGTGTGCTTACATCGGGATTGAGATTTTCTGTGTATTCCTCAAGGTCTTTGCCGAGACGGATATAATTTGTGGTGTCTGTCACAGCCTTTGACGGATCGCCCAGCGGATTCACATCAATGTAGTGTGCAAGATACTTTCTTTCAGCTTTTACGCTCATGATAATTCCTCCTAATCAAGCAGAGCTTTGAGTTTTTCCTGCTCTGCCAGTTCTTCTTTGGTGTATTTTGTTTTCAGCTCCACCATGCCTCTATGGTCACGGCAGAACTCCTGTTCCCATTTTTCAAGTTTTTTGCCTTTGGCTTTTTTCTGACGGATATGCAATACCTGTGACAGCAGGCCCTCGCCGATCTCGCCGAAAAGTCCGAGAAACGTCCACCAATGCATATACGGTACGGAACGTGTCTCATATCCTGCGGCTTTGTTGACAGCAGGGAAGATGATACGCTCATCCTGTTCCCAGTCAATGATCTTCACGGGGCTGACGTTTTCTTCGGGGATATCTCCGCCGCCTGCGAACCGGTAAGCCTTTTCAACAGCCTCCTGAATATGCTCATGCGGGATCGCCGAAAAGTCCTCAAACAGGTTATTGACGCATATGAAGCATTGTTCCTCAGCAGTCAGTTCAGGATCATTGAAAGCCGCATAGATATTCAGCATAGTGCGGAAATCGCTGTCGATAGGATATTCCTTTCCGCCTATTTCAAGGTATCTCGGAAGCTGACCTATCATGCCAGAAACTGCTCTAAAAGCGCCAGTTTCTCAGGTGGCAGCTTGCTGAGGTCGGGCATGGAGCTTTCCTTTTTCAGATATGCCTGCACTTCGGGGCGAGGCTGTTTGTTTTTATTGGTGAGCGCCTCAATATCCTCTTTCAGGATGGGGATGAACGCTTCAAAGAATGACTGGAAAAGCATTTTGTCCTCGTCAACAAGAGTGAAGATATTCGCTCCGTCAAAGGCAGGTGTGCAGACATCTGTACCGAATGCTTCATTGAAGATCCCTTTTATCTCATTACTGATCTCAGTCAGCTCATCGGCAGAAGCATTTTTCAGCCTTTCGTCCATTTCCGATATTGCGTCCTCGGCATCCCTGAGACGCTTCATCAGATCGGGATCGAGCCTTACTTTAATAACACGGTCACTGTCGCCCACCTGATATGTTCTGTATCCTTCGTCAAATACTATCTTCTTCATTTTTTCACTCCTCCAGAGTATATTCGGCAATTATCTGTAACTGATACTGTACGCCGTCAAATTCGTTTTCCTGCGGAACTGCAATGAGCATTCCGCTCCCTGTGGTTATTTTCGTTATACGTCCGCTGTCTGTCGGGACGTTCTTCTGCTGTCCGAGCCAGATGCCAAGCTCTGTGAGTGCGGTGCTGTTGGAAAGGCGCTCATAGTCATTCATAGAACTGTACGTTGTGTACAGCATGAACGTGTGCTGTCTCAGCTGATCGCCCAGAATGTCCTCTTTTATCAGCGAATCGTCCGTCGATGAAAGTCCGTAGCTCGTTGGTTCGGGGTCAGTGAAATCTATATGCACCTCTCCCACCACCTCACTTATTTTCGGAAACTCCATCAGCAGTGCTCTTACCGCTTCGATTATGTTCATCCTGCCCGTCCTCCTGCAATTGCCGCCGCTCCACGAAGTATAGCGTCCTTGTACTGCCGCTTCATCGGCTCGAACCAGAGGCGCTGTCCCTGTGGATTTCCGCCGTGTCTGTGGTTGGAGCGGATGTAATATGCGTATCTGCTGTGATCTGTAAGAAAATATATTCGTCCCGGCGAGATGATCTTCACCGAGCGGAGCAGTTTTCCTGCATTGCGGTATTTCGGAAGCGCAACAGGAACAAAAGGAGTCATGCGCTTTACACATTCTCTGTCGATATATGCCTGCGCCGCCCTGAACCTTGCAGTCTGCAAAGCTCCGAAATTTCTGTTCCAGCGGAGCATAGTCCTCATTCCGCCGATGCTGATTATAATATTGTTCGGCTGTATCATGCGCTCACCTCGATATCGGGCAGTCTGCCGTTATAATGCTGAGCAGTCTCTTTCACAACAGCGAAAGCCTTGTTTGTTCTGCGGAATTCAGCCATGCTCTCCGAAACCGACTGCTGATCCGAGGTATCAAATTCAAACCGACAGTCCGTCGGAACGATGATATCTCCTGCTTTCGGGATATAGAAGTCTGTGCAGTTTACCGCATAGATATACACTTTCAGTTCATTTGTTGGCTGGTCGCCTGTTTTCAGCGTGTGTACGCCTCTGCTGTCGCTGATAAGTACGCCCATATAGCTGTGTCTCTGCAAGCTGTCCTTTTCGTAGATTGTGCAGTTGCCGTTGGTGAGAAGAAGCTCGGCACGTACCTTTTTATTCCAGCAGAGAGGGATATTTTCGTCCATGCCCTGCTGAGGATGCCCGACGGTGCGGAAGGTGTTTCCGAAGAATATCACCTTCCTGTCAAGCCAGTCATGTGCATCGTTTTTAGGTATCGCCAGTGTGTAAGCAGGTATCCTGTGCCCGATGAGTTCAGCCTCGGACGGTTCACCGATAAGGACATTGCTGACGGTTTCAGCACCGCTTTCGGTTATGAGCTGTATGTCAGTTCCCTTTATCATCTGCACTTTCGTACACCTCCAGAGCGCCGTATACCTGACAGAAAAGCCCAAGTTCTTTCAATTCATTCCGCAGAAAGTACAGCGACTGACCTGCATTGAGATAAGTCATGGATGCGCTGTATCCCAGAGCGGACTGTGAAGCCTGAGTAACGGCAGGAGCGGTGTCGGAAATGGCATCCAGCGCCCTTACCACCGCTTGAACAACGATGTTTTTCACCGTCAGTCCATAGTCCTCGCCGTTCTTTTCATCGGCTATCAGATCATCTATATCAGAGCCGTATTTTACCGCTTCCAGCCTCAGCTTAGCCGAAGCGGTTTCAAGCAGTATCTCCGCCGCCTGCTGCTGCTGAGCTGTCAGACTTATTCCCAGCGCTGTTATGTCGCTTACGCTTGCGTACACTGCTTTCATCTGCTTTGCCCTCCTTGTCGGCACTGCCGCTGATATCCTCCCAGTCAGGCGATATCAGCTTGGAGGGGATATCTATAACAGCGCCGTTTTTCTTGTTGCGGTAGATCATGCTGTTGCCACGATACGTGTGAATGAGGACGCATCAAGGATGCCCCATCCCACGAAGCACTCGGCTCTGAGTACGATCTGGTTTTTGCGCTTGAGGTCGCCGAGGCCGTCAGGATCACCGAATTCGATAGTCTCAAATGTCACATTCTCGGCATAGCCCCAGCGGAAAGCATTTGCAAAGTCGCCGACAATGGCACGGTCAAGGCTGTTGCCGAATGAGACCGTATTGTTGATATCGCAGGCCATGCCGCCGAAGTTTTCAGGATTTGCGCCGAAACGGAATTCGGGATATATCGAAAGGTTTGAATCGGTTGTTTTCATAGCGCCGAGAGCCGAGCCGAAGGCAGGTGACATTGCGATACCTGTCACGATACCGTCAGCCATCTGGATGGGAGCAACGGCACTGTCGATGTTATCATCGGGAGCGGCAGAGTCATATGTGATAGTGGAAGTAACCGCAGTATCAAAGCAGTTTGTTCCGACAATAGTTGACGTTGTATTATCGGCAGGGTTAACGCCGTGGAAAGCCGCAATATCCAGCGCTCTCGCCATCTTCTTTGCAAATCCGTCGGAAAATGCATCAAGGTAGGGGAGCTGTTTTTCCTCGGACATCTTCACGAATTCATCGGTTATTCTGTGCTGATAAACGAACTTGATAGGCTTGATGGTAACAGTGCCGAATTCCGCATTGCCGGCAGGCTTGCTGCCGCCCTCACCGACGATGGATGCTTCACCGTCCATTGAGAAAACGAATGTGTCCGTACCTGCAAACGGAACAGGGGTAGCGCCGCAGAGCTTTGCAAGTGTGGAGTGACCCTTGACCTTGCTGAACATATCAGTGACAAGTTCGGGCTTGAAAAGTGTACCTGTTGAAGTAGTAGTTCCCATGAGTTGTTCCTCCTTAGTTATTTCTGAGTTCTCTCAGCATTTCAAGCTGAGCGTTATTTTTTGAGTTTGCGAAAGGCGCATCGCCTGTTGATTTAGGAGTTGGCTGAATCTTGCGTGAAGTGAGATATTTCGCAAACTTCTGCGCCTCCTTGCGGATATCCTCCTCGGAATCGCCTGCCATGTTCTCAGCAAGTTCGAGAGGGATGCCGTTTTCAGCGGCGATCTGCATTTTCATAACTTTAGCCTTGCAGACCGTGTTCTCGGCGCTGAGATCGTCACGCTCCTTAGTGAGAACTGCCGCAGATTCGGGAGAGAGCCAGCCGCTGAACTTCTTTTCGGTCTCCGCAACTGCCGCATCTACCGCAGTTTTAACAGCCGCATCCAGCTCCTCCTGAGTGTTGATAGGTGTGAAATCCATTGATTTTTCCTCCTTCGGGATATATTTCTTTGTGACACCTGCATTTATCTGTGCAGGCACAGCAACAAAGCTCCATTCATAGGCATCGTTTATATCGTCTAAGATATAATGGCACAGCTTTCCGCCGTACTCCTTGCCCTTAACGTGAGAACAGCCCTGCTCAAAGACGTTTGTACCGCATACGGAACATATCTTCTTACGGGCTGAACAGCCGACGCTGACTTCCTTTTTGATGCCTGCGTCTATCTCGTCGATAAGCGGCTGATTTGCGGCATTCCGCACCATGTATGCCTTTGCTTTCAGGTACTTGTAAGGACGGCCGTCGGAAGTGGTCTTATTTTCGGAAACCACCTCCGTATCGAACACCCTCGCTTCCTGATTGCCTGCACGTGGGTCATGGTCAAAAATGCCTGTCTTTCCGACAAAAAGCGTTTTCAGTTCTTCAAGCGCCTTGTCGGAAAATCGCTCACCGTCACGGTCTATGGCATTGTCGCACAGCTTCACAGGGAAAATATACAGCTCATCCTCCGTGAACTCTCTGCGAGTGAACCTGTTTATTTTTTCGATATCGCTCATGTTTTCCTCCTTAGTAATAGATTATCTGCTCCCTGACTTCCTTATGGTTGGCGCAGGCCCAGTGAGCAAGAGATACAGCTTCCAGAAGCGACACATCAGCACCTTTCAGAATGGATGTATAACCGTATCCGCCTCTGCTTCCGATAGCTCGGTGTTCGCAGTTGGATGCTGCCTGAGCAAGAGCAGGCTGTCCCCGATGGCAGATGATGCCCTCGAATAAATTCTTTTCAAAAAGTGCGTTCGACTGCACAACGTCCTCAACTTTCGGGAGGATAGCAGTACATTTCACCGATGCATCTTCCATTTCCTGCCTGAGAATTTCCTGATTGCCTGCTCCGTCTATAACTGCCTGAACAGCATGAGGATTCCGCAGAAAAGCGATCATCCAGCTGTTGCCGTCACGGACTGATCGGCAGTCGATAGCCTCGACGAATATCTTACCGTCGGCAGTTCTTACCGCCGCCGCCATTGATACATTTTCGGTAGCCTTTGCGAATTTGATGCCGAAAAAGATATTGCTGTCGGCAAGTACAGGGGAATTCTGTATCATAAAGCTGTCCCATTCCTTGCGGCTGATAGCAGATTTCTGCGAGTATGTCAGCCACAGGCCGAGACGCTGAATGTTATCGTCTACCTGATCGTCGCCCAGCTCATCACGGATAGTACGCTCGCTGAGGATGTAACCCAGCGACGGATTTGTCTCATACCAGAGTTCAGGATCATGAGCATCAGTCAGCTCAGGTATAGACCATTCAGCCCATCCCGAATCCTCGTTCTTGCCTGTGAGAGTGTTCTGCCTGTACTTCTGGAACACCGAGCCTGATGATACAGCGGTCGGCGGAGTTCCGCACATAAGCGTCTGCGGATTCTTGCTGTCGGTGACAACGTATTTGAGAGCGCTCTCCTGATCGGCAGTGTACTCCTGCGCCTCATCGATGATGAGCAGATCGTAGCCCTCGCCCAGACCGCCCTTGCTGGAACGAGTACGGAAGTTTATAACTCCGTTGCCTTTGAGCCATTCGATATGCTCCAGTCCCATCTGTTTGGTGGTCTTGAAATCCACTCCCTCGACGAAGCCCGCCTTTGTAAGTCGCTCAATGACCTTTTCCCATGCGTTGTGGGATGTTGTGGTTCGGTGAGCGGTATACAGCACACGTTCATCGTGGGAAACTGCGTATTCCGAGCGCATGATGAGAAGTTCAGACTTTCCGTTTCGTCGGGAAATGCTCCATCCGAACTTCATATGCACCCACAGCCCGTCCTCGTTTACCGCCATGATATCTTCGAGGAGCAGTTCCTGCCAGGGCTGAGCTTTACGGTCGGAGCTGCTGTAGATCGCAACGGCTTCCGTGCCGAGGGATTCCGCATAGGGCAGGACTACCGAAACTGTCGGTTCCTGTCTGCCACGGCGCTTATCGCTCATGATTTTAAATGGGGGACGTCCGCCTTGAAATGCATTGCTTTCGCTCCTTTGGTCGCTCCATCAATGCGGCGGACTTTCCCCCATACCCCCTAAATAATTTTCCAGTCAAAGGTCTGAGGAAGCAGGCGGTTCGATACGACTTCCGTTTCCTTTGCAAATTCCTGTTTCGGGGTCAGCTTGTCGGATTTCTGCCTGTTACAGCACATATGTGCAAGCTGTAAATTGCTGATATCCGAAGGATGACCGTTCCTTGAAACGGGGATGATGTGATCTATACAGGGCGAAAGCGGATGTGGGAATTTCAGACCGAAGTCCACAGGCTTGCCGCATATTCCGCAGACAGTCTGCGAGGCATATATTTTCTTCTTGTTGGATTCAAACTGCGCTCTCTGAGTGCCGTTGTGATCTGGACGAAGATTCGGCTTCGCCATGCTCCCACCTCCTTGAATTTGGGTATAAAAATAGCACCTTTGCGGTGCTTTATTGGCGTTTGATACGCAAAATATGAGCGTTTTTGCGTTTTATTGCATATTGTGCGAATGGGATGCGGATGTATTGCACGGGGCGTTATTCAAGCATAGCGCCGAACCATTTATCAGCAAGTTCAAGATATATATCAGTATATCCGCTTCGTCGAGGATCATTTCGGATACGCTCCTTACATTCTTCGAGGGGCGTTTCCATAGTTATCAGTTCTGCCCTCAGCCTTTCGCAAAGACTTTTGACCTTGTGCTTGTCCTTTGAAGCTGTGATAACAAAAGCGTTGTTCCAGTCACCTTTTCTGTTCTCGATAACTTGGATAATTGCCTCTCGTGCAGCAAGGGCAGCATCGAGCTGAGGCTTTCTGTCGCCGTAAAGGTTATTATCAAGTGCGAGAGCAGCAGTCAGCGTATCAAAGTCAAGAGCAATGTCCCCTTGCCTGATCTTAGATTTAACAAAAGTTGTTTTTCCGCTTCCGGGTGCACCGCTTACAACAAATACCTGCTTGCTGCTCTTTATTACTTCGCCTAATGTCTTTTTCAGATATAGATTTTTATTCAATTCTGCACCACCTCGGGTATGAAAAAACCGCTCATTGCTGGGCGGTTTTCTTTGTATTATTTTTCAAATATTCACAAAGGAAGTCACTTTCCTCAAAAGTAAGCACAGCATAAGGTGACTCTTTGGAATCATCTTCATGTCCACTTAACTTACGAGAAGGTGGATTTACAAGAGGATTAAAACCTAATTTTTCACATATTTTATCAAAAGTTAATTCCATAAGAACACCTCCAACTTCAGATTTTTTTCTTTTAATTGATTCAAAACGTCAGCAAGTTTATTCTCAAAACTCTCTGCTAAGTCACCTTTATTATACACTATCCTGTTCACATTGTCAAGCAACATATCAACGTATGAAAGATTAGCTTCGCTTGTATCAAATTCACCTAAAAAACTATAACGATATAATGAACCATTATGACAAGCGATTACACCATATTTATATTTTCTCTCATAAGCACATCCTATGTCATCAATACTTGGCATACCACTTTTAGGGTGATTATGAATAGCGATAATACTATATGGTTCAGATTTACGAAGCATTTGGCACATTCTCTTAGATGGTTTCACTTGGCTTTTTACGTTATAGTCTGTTCTGGTGATATATTGTCCTGACTTACTATCGATAAAAGTTAAGTCTTCAAATTCTGTTCCTGTTCTGTGTTTAAGCATATTTCTTGATTCTTGACACATAATTCTGCTAATCTGAGCAGATTCTGAGAATTCATTAAAAATTTGTCTGTATTTCGGTGAATTTATTTTAGCGTTCTCTACAATTGTTATGGGATTTTCCGACTTAACTTTGCTATTCTCACTTTGTACATATCTGCTTATTCTTTCTCGCTCCAACGCCCTTGCCTGCTCAGGAGTGAACTTTGTAGGTGGCGAAGCACCGGCTCCGACTTTCGGCTTCTCCCATGTCCGCTTCGACCACACATCCTGCCGCTGTCTGCCGTTCTCATAGATAACGGAACAGCCGCAGTTGTCATGCCTGCGGTAAACGTCGTGTGGTTCTTCTCCGTAGACGTAGCGCCCTGCTATTGCAGTACACCACTTACAGCATTTGCCGTCAGTCTGACGGTCAATGTAGCATTTCAGACCTGCTTTACTGCGGAAACGAGCGTTAGTCTCCATATAATCATCATGATGTGACATGGAGATATTCGCAGTTCCGCTCCTTGCCCTGCGCTGAATAACGCTGTCCTCAACTGTCGGGTCAACAAGGGAATGAGTGAACTGCTGAACACGTTCAAGGGGGAAGTCCGCTGTCTGAGGGCGGATGTTTATGCCGTTCTTCTTGTCGATATTGGTCTGCACCTGAGATAGCAGGCTGTTCGTGTGGTCGAAGCTGTCACGGAGAATATCAGCAGCCGCCGCTTCACGGTCGGTCAGATCAAGGACGTTCTCCGAAAGACACTTGCCGAGAAGTTCCGAATAGATACGGGAATAGTCTGCGGTATCTCTGAATGTGGCATTGCCGCTCTGTATGCGCTTCATTATGGAGCGGAGCGAGGGATTTGCGGCCATCTTCTGCTGTATCAGCTTTCTGAGATCGTCGCTTTTCACTGTGCATCACTCCTTATCTGAAATGGGGGACGAGCCGCCTGAATCACTTTCAAGACCTGTCAGACGATGGATGTTGTCAGCGCCCATGAAGTCGGGAACTGCCTGATTTATTTTCAGTATTGCATCACCTGCCGCACCCAGAGCCGCAGAATCAGGCTCGAATATCGGAAGCCATTCGGGGACAGTATTAGCAAACGCTCTGCGGTCATACTCGATACCGTCACGGATGCAGGCGGCAAGATAGCCTGCATTGAGGAAACCCACACCGAAAGTGCGCTGAGCTTTACGTGCTGTGAGGCGGAGCTGTTCGTGGCTTGCCTTTATTGCGTCATAGCTTGCAGGGTTCGCCGTTGCAAAGCCCAGATCGTCGATTGTCAAACCTGTCTCACCTGCGAATATGGAAGCATATGCTTTCAGTGCCTCCACGAATGGGGACATACTCTGAGCGGAGAACTGTCCGACTGTGGGCTTTTCGCCTCGCTCATCGGCGCTTATCGCAAAGAATGACGAGATAGTCGCCGCTCTCTTGTTGAACTTTGCTGTCGGCGAAAGTCCGAGAATGTATTTCTGTGGGAAGCTGTAAAATTCCGAGCATACGTTCATTCGTCTGAACGTCCTGAGAACATCCTGTGTTATATTCATGCAAGACCTTGATATTCGTGAGTGTCCGAACGGGCGCTTGGCATCGGGGCGGTTGATTATCGGCACAAGAAGTGCAAAGGGCGCATTATGTGTGAACTGCTGAGAAAGCCTTCCGTTCACATAATAGTCGGTCTGATAGGGACGGAAGTACGCTTCAAGCACAGGCTTGTCATGCTCGTCACGCTCCAGAACCGCATAGCCCTCAGTGAGCATTTTTGTCACAGGGTCGATAATTCCCGTAGCACTGCCGCCGTCAATGACCTGAAACGTGGGATAATTCGTATCATCCCAGCCGATGTAGATGAAACTGCAAGATGTTATAAGTCCCGAAAGTATAGCATCATCGAAAAGAATATCAGAATTGTTCAGCCTGTATATTTCACCGATGGCGAAATCGTCATTCCTGAATCTGTCGAAAGCGATACGGTCTGCAACGCTGTCAACAGCCTTTGCACACCAGCCCAGTGATGCCGCCATCCAGCGGAACTCCTCAGGAAGGATACTGCTTGCATCCTCTACGCTCATTTTCATGTCATAATAGCGATATCTCAGCCACACACGGTTTGCTTTTGATGTCAGCTTCTTTTTGAGAAACGGGATTCCGTATTCCATGTTACACCACCTTTCAGCGAGAAATTTGAGCAGTGACAGTTTGTAGTGCGGAGGGTAAAGCTAAGGGGGAGTATCCCCCCTATATTGACTAAAATTGTTTCTCTTTTTTTGCGCCATTTTTTTGTTTTATAAAAATCCATATTCCTCAAAAAAATTATAAAAAAATTTGCAAAAACACTTGACAACCACCAAAATGTGTGGTATAATATAAACATGGAAAGGAGGTAAGACGATGGCAAAGAAAAAGAAAAAATCCACCAAAGCAAAGTACCTCGAAATACTTATCAACGCTTTAGTGGATTTAATCATCGGAACGTTGCTAATCATAATCAGCGAACTGATTGATTAAACAAACGGTGCGAGGGGCTACCAACAAAGCCCCTTGCACTTAAATCCTAACACAAAACGTTGCCATTGTCAATATGCTTATGAAAGAGTTTTTGCTTATACTCGGTATTATGCTGGTTTGTTTCGGCGTTGCAAAATTAGCATATTGGTTTATCAAGAACAGAAAGGACTAATTATGCGATTAAGAGAAATCAGACTTGAAAAGAAGTACAGTGTACCTGAGCTTTCAAGGCTTTCTGGCGTTCCCGTCAGAACAATTGAAAATATTGAAAAGCGTAACCAGTGCACAGTGTGCAACGCAATTAAACTTGCTGATGCGCTGCAAGTATCCCTTGATGAGTTATGCAGAGATAAAGCGGAGGAGTAATCCTTCGCTTTTTTCTTTTATCGTTTGCTCACTCCGAACTGGCGTTATCAGCTCGGAGCGGCAAAGCACAGAAAGGAACTCTGTACGGAAAAGAAAACCCTCGAAGCAGCAGATGCTTTGAGGGAAAAAGCGAATATTTAGTTTTCCGTGTGCTTTTTTGCAGTTTAATAATAACATTAAAACTTAGTGGCTTTCAATGGTCAGTTTTGAAACAATCTGCAGAGCCTGCCCATGAAGTCTATAAACCCAGCGCAAGTCAAGCCTTGAATCAACTGCGATGTTTTCCCATTTCTTGCCGAGTATGTAACGCTGATATAATATCTCTCTGTGCCTTACCGACTGCACCGACATCACAATGCTGTAAACCTTGTCTCTCATTTGTGTACGCCTTGCAATCTCAGTATTCAGCTGCTTTTCAATTTCGCAGATTCTTTCTATTGTCTTCGGCAGCTTGTCTTTATCGCCACCGCCTGAGCCTGCCGAGTTGTAGCTTGGCGTGACTTTGCGCACAAGACTTTTGAGCTGTTCGACTTCCTC
>JAZPZN010000132.1:0-22208 GCA_045544715.1 Oscillospiraceae bacterium
ACCCCATTGCAAACAACGATGTAATAGGGCTCCTCGAAAATGAGGGATGTGAGGTAGTAGTGCCTGACCTTATGGGCTTCTTCTACTATATCTGCTCGCATGGCATGACTAAGAAAGAGCTGCTTTATACAACAAACCTCAAAGCATTTGCAGAGAATGCTGCGATGAAGGCGTTCATGTTCATGGAGCGCAGCTATCGCAAGGCGGTGGCAGGAACAAAGTTTGGTGTTCCGGGGGATATCTGGGAGATGAGAAAGGATGTTGAATCCATTGTATCACCAGGTAATATCGCAGGTGAGGGTTGGTTCCTATGTGCGGAGATGCTGGAGCTGATCCGTGAGGGTGTTCCTAACATCGTATGTATGCAGCCTTTTGCGTGCTTGCCTAACCATGTTACAGGTAAGGGCGTTATCGGTGAGCTGCGCAGACAGCATCCCGAATCTAATATCGTAGCAGTTGACTTTGACCCAGGCGCATCCGAGGTAAATCAGGTCAACCGTATCAAGCTGATGCTGACGCAGGCTTACGCAAATGCAGGTATCAGCCGCAGGGATGTTGTACCTGCCGTAGAGCTGGATGATAAATATTCGCAGCTCGTAGATAATAACTGATTCCGCTGCGGCGCTTTCGGCGCCGCCTTACGGAGAGCTACAGGACGCTGTGTGGCGCAGCGCAGATGAACAGACAGAAAGGACATATTTTTATGGCTACACAGAAATTTACGACCGCAAGCGGCGGTGATAACGGCGGCTTCAGCGGAAAAACTGTTGGTGTTATCACTACAGTTGCTATAGTATTCGTGCTGCTGATAGTAGTGCTTTTTAACAGCTTTACAGTTGTTAACGAGGGTTTTATCGGTGTTAAGTATCAGTTTGGTAAGATCGTGGCAAGCGATTTGACAGCAGGTCTTAATTTCCACATTCCCTTTGTTGAGGTTATTCAGCAGGTCGATACCCGTGAGCAGATCTACTCCGTGCAGACCGATGCATATACCAGCGATACCCAGACTGTAAACGAGCTTATGCTGAAGGTCAACTATTGTTATGATGGCACTCAGCTTTCCGATATCATTCGTACTATTGGTATTAACAATGTTGAGACAAAGCTGCTCGTACCGAATGTTGCCAAGATCGCAAAGGATGAGATAGGTAAAGTAAAGGCAGAAATGCTGGTACAGAACCGCTCCGAAGTCCAGAATGCTATATATGAGAGCCTCAAGACTACTCTTGAGCCCTCGGGTATCGTTGTAACAGCATTCGCTATCGAAAACCTTTCCTTTGATGATGCGTTTGAGCAGTCTATTCAGGCAAAGGTGATCGCAGCTCAGGACGCTCTTAAGATGCAGAACAAGACTGCCGAGAAGGAAGAAGAGGCTAAGCAGCAGGTCATTGCTGCGCAGGCTGAGGCTGACTCGCAGAAGATCAAGGCTGACGCAGAGGCCTATGCTATTAAGGTGGTGCAGGAGCAGATTGCTCAGTCGCCTAACTACATCGAGTATCTGAAGATAAGCAACTGGAACGGTGTGCTCCCTCAGGCTATAGGCACCGAGGTAAATCCTTTCATTGCCCTTGATGGTGATTATACCGTAGCAACCAGACCCTCTGTAACACCCAGTGTTCCTGTTACAGAATAATTACTGAAAAAAACACAAGTAACGGGCGGCAGCTTGCCGCCCCTACATATTCAACCTATACATACGATCGGAAGGATGGTAATATTGGATTATATCTCTCTCAAAAGAAATGCCCTCGACAGCTTTTTCAGCCGTGCAAATAATATGCAGAAGCAGGCTATTTTCAAGGTGGATGGAGCAGTGCTTATAATTGCAGGTGCAGGCAGCGGCAAGACAACGGTTCTTGTTAATCGTATCGCAAACATGATGCGTTTCGGAAATGCCTACCATGATGCAGAGGTGCGCTCACTTACCGCAGAGCAGGAGCAGTTTTTGGCGGATTTCCCTAAGATGGATAAGAGCCCCGAGAACGCCGCACGACTTGCAGAGCTGATAGCAGTGTGTCCTATCAACCCATGGAACATCCTTGCCATCACTTTTACCAATAAGGCTGCAAACGAGCTCAAGACACGTCTTATCGACATGATAGGTGAGGGCGCAGAAAAGATTAATGCTTCCACCTTCCATTCTGCTTGCGTGAAGATATTACGCAGGGAGATAAATCACCTCGGTTATCAGAACAGCTTTACCATCTATGATGACGACGACTCAAAGCGTGTTATCAAGGAGGTAATGAAAAATCTCAACATCGATGAAAAGATGTTTAATCCCAAGGTCATCCGCAACAAGATATCCTCCTGCAAGGATAAGCTGCAGTCTCCCGAAAAATATATGGAGATAGCCAAGGGTATGTGTGAGCTGAGCGAGATACGTGCCGCTGAGGTGTATAAGGCATATCAGCAGGTGCTCACTACTGCAAATGCGCTGGATTTTGATGATATAATCTACCTCACTGTAAAGCTTTTTGAGGAGCATCCCGATGTGCTGCAGCACTATCGCAACCTCTACAAGTACATAATGGTGGATGAGTATCAGGATACAAACGTTGCGCAGTATAAGCTGGTTTCGCTGCTTACAGGCGACAGCGGAAATCTCTGCGTAGTAGGTGATGATGACCAGAGCATCTACCGCTTCAGAGGTGCTACTATTGAGAACATCCTCAGCTTTGAAAAGCAGTACAAGGATTGCACCGTTATCCGTCTGGAGCAAAACTATCGTTCCACCGAAAACATTCTCAATGCAGCTAACGAAGTTATTCGTAACAACAAGACCCGTAAGGATAAGGCGCTCTGGAGTGAGCTTGGCGAGGGTGATAAGATAAAGTGCTGCCGCTTTGAGAGCGAGGCAGGCGAGGCTCGATTTATCGTTGATACTATCCTTGATGGTGTCAAGGAGGGCAAGAAATACTCTGATTATGCGGTGCTTTACCGCAAAAATGCCCAGTCCCGCAGCTTTGAGGGAACGATGGCACGCTCAGGTATACCTTATCGTATCGTAGGCGGTGTGCGCTTCTACGACCGCAAGGAGATCAAGGATATCATGGCGTATCTCTCCCTGCTGAACAATCCTTATGACATCATCCGCTTCCGCCGCATAGTAAATGAGCCCAAGCGTAGTCTTGGCGATGCCACTGTTGAGGAGGTCATCCGCATTTCGCAGGGGCTTGGGGTATCTCCGCTTGATGTGTGCCGCAATGCAGCTGAGTACGATAGCCTGTCACGCAAGGCAAACCCTCTGAAGGCATTTGCAAATCTTTTTGATGAGCTGTATGACGAGTGTGACAATCTCAAACTTGATGAGCTTATCGATGCTGTTGCAAAGAAGAGCGGATACATTGATTTCTTGAAAACACAGGGTCCTGAGGGCGAGATGCGTATCGAGAATATCAACGAGCTTAAATCCAATGCGCTGGCGATATTGGAAGAGGATGACAGCATAACTCTCCCCGATTTTCTGGAGCAGGTGGCACTGGTATCCGACCTTGATAGCTTTGATAATGGCAGCGATTATGTGTCACTTATGACTATGCACAGTGCAAAGGGTCTGGAGTTTGATACAGTGTTCTTGGTGGCAGCGGAGGATAATATATTCCCCGATATCCGCAGCATCGGCAATACAGCCGATATGGAGGAGGAGCGTCGCCTTGCTTACGTAGCGATAACCAGAGCTAAGCGTCATCTGTTTGTCACTCATACGGCTTATCGTATGCTGTACGGACAGACGATGAGAAACAGGCTCTCTACCTTTATCCGTGAGATACCTGAGCTTCTTATCGAGCACACTGGCGAGGAGAAAAAGTCGGTAGTTAACACCGGCATGACCTTCACTAAGCCTGTAAAGCGTGACTATCTTGCAGAGCAGGCAGCAAAGAAGCAGCCTTTGGCATCTGCTGCGGCTACTACCGTAGGAATAGTGTTTGAAGCAGGTGACAGGATACATCACAATACTTTTGGCGACGGCACCATAACAGAGGCAAAGCGTATGGGCAATGACACCATGGTGACGATAGAATTTGATCGTACAGGTAAGAAGAAGCTTATGGCTAACTTCGCAAAGATAACAAAGATATAAGAAGAAAACGGCTCTTGATCATTTCAAGAGCCGTTCTTTGTTGGGTTGTTTGGTCATCGAGATTTGAACATATCTTTGTCTTTTGTATAGCAGCTATACGGCATATCCGACAGGTACAATAGTAAGAAATGCAGTAACGATTATGCTATCCAACCGTTTTGCACATTATATAAGAAAACCGCCGCAAGGTCATACTTCGTCATCAAGCATGAGGGCGGCGGTGTTATATTAACTCGTCGCAAGGTATGTGGCGCACCTCACAGCGAGATAATTTTTAAGTGTACTCAGATAAAACGCTGCGTCAGCGGCTTATCTGAATAAACTCTCTCGACAGCCGCTGCTTTTTATGGCAGCGGCGCCGATTAGAGAAAAGGGGAGAAAGATGAAAATGTGATGATGTTGAATTAAGTGCGCACTTGTTTTTGCACAGGGCTGAGGCTTATTCCTCAGTGGGCTTCTCGAGCTTGATCTCGCTCTCAGCTGTTGCAGGAGTCTCCTCAGCAGGAGCGGTCTCGGAAGCAGGCTGAACAAATTCAGGTGCTTTTTCAGCAACAGGTGCAGGAATGGTGCCGTCATCGTTCTTCTGGGCGATGACCACGTTGCCGCTTGTGAGGCTTACAGTGACCTTATGCTTGTTTTCGCCACCAAATTCGCCAGATGTGCCTCTGCCGAGGTTCATAAAGCTGCCCTTAGTATTGCCGATATCAGTCTTGATGATGCCAGATACGCCATCGAACTTGAGATCCATACCCGCATCTTCGGGAAGTGCGATATTGATGTTGCCGCTGATAACGCTGACGTTGAGGTCACCGTTCCACTCAGCAAAGGATACATCAACAGTGCCCGATGTTACGGAAACATCTCCGTTGCCGCTTACACCGCTGTAGCGTGTGTTGCCCGATACAGAGTGGATGCTGAAGCTTTCAGCCTTGCAGCCGTACACCTCTGCATTGCCGGATACTGTGCGTGTGCTGAGGGACTTGAACACCTTATCGGTGGGATTTGTAACAGTAACATTGCCTGATGCTGACTGAATCTTCATGTTCTCGCACCATGTGTTGATAACGATAGCTCCTGAAGCAGTGTTGAGCTCGAAATCTGTAGCGGTGATACCGCTGATATCTGCGCCGCCGCTGGTGGTGTTGATCCTCACCTTGCTGTATGTTACGGCAGGAACTTTGACGGTAATGGTGTAATCCTCTGCAGGCTTATTGTTGTTGAAGAGAAGGTTGAGTGGAGATGTACTCTCCTTGAAGGATAGGGTCTTGTTTGTGAGTATAGCCTTGAACTCGGGCTGATCCTTGGGATTGTCGTACTCAGCGATGATGCATGCCTCATCGTGGAGGGATACTATGATCTTTGCACCTACGGAGGTTATCTCGAGGGTGTCGATTTCGTTGGGGAATCTGTAGATCTGCTTTTCTGCCATGGTAAAAACTCCTTTCAAAATGCGCTGCTGAAGTTGTTATCTGCCGATCGCAGCGTAATAATCTGACAGATATGAAAAATAATGGGAATACAAATTTATATTTTTTAACGCACCCGTGCCGAGGGCTGGTTTTCAGCCCGTGGCACTTTTATGCGTTGAAAACAGTGTTTATGCTGTCAAATCATGCAGCATCTGTAGGTTCAACAACTGTTGAGGTTACAACAGTCGTTGCGCTGGTGGTATCATATACGGGAGGCGCAAGTATAGCAGGAGCTTCCTTGTTCTTTGCGTTGTCGGTGAGTGTGATATTTCCTGCGGAAAGCTCTGCGTAGATGTGGTATGTTCCATCTCCTAACAGGATGCAGTCATCGTTTTCAAGGAACTCGTTGACATCGTCATAGTCTACATACATGCTTCCTGCGGATTTGTCGCATACGATCTCGGCTGAAACACCATCAGGGAGATTTACAGTGAGATTTCCTGCGCTGAGATCCATATTGAGATTGCCGTTATATTCTGCATAGTTGATATTTGCGTTGCCTGCGGATATATCAAGATCGCCTGAGCCTGTCAGACCGTATACATCAATATTTCCTGCGGACATCTCGATGTTGTATACATCGGTAGCTGCGTTGTAGATCTCGCAGTTACCTGCGCTCATCTCGATGTTCAGCACTGCGGAGCGGTTATCTTTGCCCCCTGCGTAGATGAGTTGTCCTGCGGTAAGCTCAAGTTCCACATCAACTGCGGAGATGCCGTTTATTTCAGTGTTGCCTGTGTTTACAGAAGCAGATAGCTCGTTATAAGTCTTGTCGGGGATGTAGATCTCTATTTCCTCGGTCTTGTCGCTGGTGATGAAAGCCCAGAAATCATCAAAGCTGTTGAACTTTCTGTTGCAGTTAAGCTCAAGTGTATCGTCTGAGATATTTACGGTGATCGCATTGCGAAGCTCAGACGGAACACAAAGTATCGTCTTGCTGTTGTTAGTAGGATATAATGTGATGTTTACAGTGTTTGAATTAAGCTCGATATTGCTGTAGCTTCCGTCAAGCTCGGTCATAAGTCCTGTTATGTTAGTGGCTTCGGGAGGGGTTTCGATATCCTCAACTCCAAGCACTGCAACGGATATGCCGAATGCGATGAATGAAAAAATACATATCGGCAGGAATATTCCAAATATTACTCTCATTTCGGCGCCTCCTTACAGATCGAACAGAGCCTTGACATGGCCCATTATGATGTTTTTACAGATCATGATGAATCCCTTTACCATCTTAGCCGCAAGGCCTGTCATCATGCATCCGAATGCGGTGATGCCGATACCGAGGAATATCTCGCTAAGGCGGTGGAATACGAATATTCCGTCGAAGCCGCCGATGATTATACCCACGCCGCTTACTATCGGAGTGATGCCAAGACCGCCTGCAAATGCGATTATCCCACTTGCCAGCATAGGCAGAGCCCAGATAAAGATACAAAGATCAAGTGCTATCCACATTATCAGCTTGCCCCAGTTTATGCTTATCTTCATATCCTTGATATCGCTGAAGCTGAAGCCTCCGTTACCCACCTGAGGCCCACACTGGGGAGGAATATCGCTCTTGTGGCTGTTGGAGAACTCCTCATTGGCTGCGCTTACATCCTCGTTGAGTTCATTTTCAATATCTTGGATGTCTTTATCAATGTTTTTGATATCTTTTTCGATATCGCTGAAAGCATCCTTTATCTCGTTGCCTGCTTCTTTGAATGCTTGCTTTATCTCATCGCCAGTTTCCTTGTTAACGGAGTTTTTGATGCCATCGCTTACTACCTTTACAGCTTCCTCTACTGCAGCACCTATCGCTGCGCCAATAGCAGCGCCCTGACCCATGGTAGTGCTTGTGCTGCTCTGCTCGGTTTTGGGAGATTCGGGCTCGGCTGCGATGTGCTCGGGAGTGAATTCCCTAGCAGGCTCGGCTGTCTGCTCCTCATCATCCTTTGCGATGAACATGGATGGAATGCTCAGCGGATCGGGCTGTGGCTCTTCCTTGATATGCTCGGGAGTGTATTCACGAACGGGCTCGGATGCCGTTTCGGTGTTCTCGGCATTGTTGAGCTTGGATTTGTCAAGCTCTACTCTTTTGGAGTTGAGCGAGTCATCGGCAGACTCGGTCCTGCCGGGCTTCGTGAGGCTCACGTGGGGGATATCGCTCTCGATAGCCTTTGCGACGATGCTGTTAAGTCGCTCGTCTTCGATATCGATGTAGTTTCTTGCGATCTCTTTTACATCGCCTAAGCGTTCGCAGGTCTCCTCCTCGGTGAAGCCCTCATTCTGGCTTGCCTTGAAATGCTCCTCAAAATCTGCGAATATATCTTCGTTGGCGTCTACGCCTATCCTGTGCAGCTCGTTATGCAGCTGGAACAAAAAATCCTGTTTATCCTTTGCAACCATTACCCATTTTCTCCTTTCAGAAGATTGCTGACGCTGTCCACAAACTCGAACCATTCATTGTACAGCCGATCCTTTTCGATGCGTCCCGTATCGGTGATTGTGTAATATTTTCGGGGTGGCCCTTCCTGTGACTCTACTATGTATGAGTCGATAACGCCGTTATCTTTAAGACGCTTCATCAAGGGATATATAGTGCCCTCGGTGATATCCATACAGGTGGAGATCTTGTTGACAAGCTCGTATCCGTAACAGTCGCTCTCGCATACTATCGACAGCACACAAAGCTCCAGTGTGCCACGCTTTAACTGAGAGTTCATACATACACCTCTTATCTGAACTTGAATCACTACTTTTGAATTGTAGGTATTTTGCAACGCAAGGTAGTGTGATCTAAAAAAATGATACAACCAACCAAACCCTTTCGGTGATGTATCTTATGCTATTATTCTACCACAAGGTATTTTGTTTTGCAAGGTACTATGTAAACAAATATAGCATCTTTTTTCAATACGTTTTTATGCACCTTGCACAATCCGACACAAAAACCGCCTAAAAACGCCCATTCCTATAATGGATTTTGTTGAAAAAATCACTTGTAATAATGCGGTGTTTATGGTATTATTATAATATATTTTGTATGACACTTATCTTAAAGGAGAATTTTCGATATGTCCAAAGATCGCAGCACTTATGAAAGCCCGTTCTGCACCCGCTATGCCAGCAAGGAGATGCAGTATATTTTTTCTGCTGATAAAAAGTTTACCACATGGCGCAGACTGTGGGTCGCTCTTGCAAGAGGCGAGATGAAGCTGGGTCTGGCTGTTACTCAGGAGCAGGTGGATGAGCTTGAGGCTAACATCAACAATATCGACTATGAAGTGGCTGAAGAGCGTGAAAAGCAGGTGCGTCACGATGTAATGGCGCACGTTTACACCTATGGCAAGCAGTGCCCCAAGGCAGAGCCTATCATCCATCTTGGAGCTACCTCCTGCTATGTCGGCGATAATACTGATGTTATAGTTATGCGTGATGCGCTGCTGCTTGTTAAGAAAAAGCTTGTAAATGTACTTGGAAATCTGGCAAAGTTCGCTGACACCTACAAGGACATGCCTTGCCTTGCATATACACATCTCCAGCCTGCGCAGCTTACCACTGTCGGCAAGCGTGCTACCCTCTGGATGAATGAGCTCCTCATGGATCTTGAGGAGGTAGAATATCGCATCGCTAACCTCAAGCTGCTTGGTCAGAAGGGAACGACAGGTACTCAGGCAAGCTTTGTAGAGCTGTTCCACGGTAATAGCGAGAAGATAAAGGCACTGGAGAAGTCTATTGCAGAGGAGATGGGTTTTGCTGCATGCGTTCCCGTCAGCGGTCAGACCTACTCAAGGAAAATGGATAGCCAGGTACTTTCTACTCTCAGCGGAATTGCGCAGAGCTGCTCAAAGTTCTCTAACGACCTGCGTATCCTTGCGAATTTCAAGGAGATGGAAGAGCCCTTTGAAAAGCATCAGATAGGCTCCTCCGCTATGCCTTACAAGCGTAATCCAATGAGAAGCGAGCGTATCACTGCCCTCTCCAGATATGTAATGGTCGACAGCCTTAACCCTGCATTCACAGCTGGCACACAGTGGTTCGAGCGTACTCTTGATGACTCAGCCAATAAGCGTGTTGCGGTTGCTGAGGGCTTCCTTGCAGTGGATGCTATCCTAAATATTATGATAAATGTTACAAACGGCATCGTTGTATACCCTAAGGTAATTCGTCAGCGTGTAATGAAGGAGCTGCCTTTTATGGCAACTGAGAACATAATGATGCGTGCAGTTGAAAAGGGCGGCAATCGACAGGAGCTGCATGAGGCACTGCGTCAGCACAGCATCGCTGCGGCTGCTGTTGTCAAGAACGAGGGCGGCGAAAACGACCTCGTAGACAGAATTGCGTCTGATCCCCAGTTTATGATAACAAAGGATGAAATAATGTCTGTGCTTGAGCCTGAGAATTATGTTGGCAGAGCGCCCGAGCAGACTACAGAGTTCCTTTCTGAGTTTATCAAGCCTGTACTTGATGCAAATGCAGATGCACTGGGCGAAAAGGTCGAGCTTAGCGTATAAAAAAATAGCTTCATGGTATTCATCGGGAGCTCCCGATGAATACCGTTGTCTTTATATGAAATTGGAATGGAGAATAGTTAGTTGAAAAAATGGCTTTCAGCGGAGTGTACCGCAGTTGATCGGGAGATGTTTGACGAGTTCGGCGAGTTTATCGGAAAGCTGCTTATCGGCAGAGGTATAAATACGCTGGATAAGGCGAGGGATTTTTTCGGCAGGAGCAGCCTGTCTGATCCGTTTGAGCTTGCAGATATGCAAGCCGCTGTAGATATCATCACCGCAGCCCTTGATGAGGGAAAGCATATCACTATATATGGTGACTATGACTGCGACGGTGTTACGTCTACCGCTATGCTGTACAGCTATCTTGAGGCAATGGGCGGAGAGGTGGATTATTACATCCCCGACCGTGCTGAGGGCTATGGTATGAATGTGGATGCGCTGAGGCGTGTGATCGACAACGGCGCTGAGCTGATAATCACTGTTGACAATGGAATCTCAGCGATCGCAGAGGCTGAGTATATCCGCAGCAGAGGTGTGCAGCTGGTAATCACCGATCACCATCAGGTGGGCGCTGAGCTGCCCGTTTGCGAGGCATGTGTAGATCCACATCGTCCTGACGATCATTCCGCTTTTAAAGACCTTTGCGGTGCAGGCGTTGTTTTGAAGCTGCTGTGCGCTTTAGAGGGCGACGAAGAGTTCGTCATGGAGCAGTATGCCGAGCTTGCCGCAATAGGCACGGTCGGCGATGTTATGCCACTTACTGGTGAAAACCGCTACATAGTTCGCAGAGGTCTCGAGAGCATAAAAAGCTGTCAGAATATCGGTGTTGAGATGCTGCTGCGCTGCGCAGGCAGTGATCCTGACAGCGTAACTGCTACAAATGTGGCATTCGTGATAGTTCCCCGCATCAATGCAGCAGGCAGGATGGATCATGCGAAAAAAGCTGCTCAGCTGTTGCTTGCTGATAATCATGAAACTGCCGGTGCGCTTGCTGAGGAGCTTAACCTCCTCAACTCAAGACGCAAGGAAACAGAGGCAGAGATACTTGAAAAGGCGATCGAGCAGCTGGAAAACAATCCTGCTATTGCAAAGCAGCGAGTTCTTATCGTGGATGGTGAGGGCTGGCATCATGGCATTGTGGGTATCGTATGCTCGAGGATATTGGAGCGTTACGGTAAGCCCGTGCTTGTCATCTCGGTAGAACCAAATGGTGAAGCAAGGGGTTCTGCAAGAGGTATTGATGGTTTTTCAATATACAATCTTCTTAACGGCTGCTGCGATGTGCTGACAAAGTTCGGCGGTCATCCTAAGGCTGGGGGCTTCTCGCTGAAAGCGAGCCGGATAGGAGAATTCAGGCAGCGTGCTTATGAGTATTGCAGGCAGCATTACCCAAAGATGCCTGATTATGCTGTTACCTCTGACATGACAGTGACCGCAAGACAGCTTACGTTGGAAAATGTGCAGCTTTTAGAGCGGCTTGAGCCATTCGGTGAAGGAAATCCGAAGCCTGTATTCCTTTTGAAGGACTGTACTCTTCGCAGCAAGAATGCACTGAAGGAGGGTAAGTATACAAGCTTTGAGATAGAAAGCGACGGGGTAAAGCTGAGAGGGCAGTCGTTTACGATCCCGTTCAACCAGTTTAGGGCGCAGGTGGGCAGTAAGGTGGATATCATTGCTGCCGCAGTTGTCAATGAATATAATGGCATCACCAGCGTAAATCTCAGGATAAAGGAGATACGCCCTTCTGATTTTGCAGAGGACAGGTTTTTTGCGGCTCAGCGTGTGTATGAAGAGATATGCAGAGGAGAGGGCTGCGACAGCCGACTGCTGCCGAGGATTGTGCCCGACCGTGAGCAGCTAAAACAGATATATGATCTTGTACGCAAGCATGGAGATATGTCAGCAGAGGAGATGTGCCTGTATCTTGGTGGCATCAACTATTGTATGCTGCGCATAACATTAGATGCTTTTGCAGAGGCAGGGATGATAGAGCTTTACTCTGAAGCAAGAGGGGCTAAGATACTTCCGACAACAGAGAAAAAGGATCTTTATGCTCAAGGTATACTTGCTGAGCTGAAGGCGATGGAGAAATAAAAAGAGAAATATATGAAAGGCGGCGACAACAATGGAGAAAATAACTATTGAATATCTGCTTGAAAAGATCAAGGCTAGCGAAAAGCCCTACGATATCGATAAGATCATGCAGGCATATAAAGTTGCAGAGGCAGCTCATGAGGGTCAGGTGCGCTCATCGGGAGAGCCTTATATCACACATCCTTTGTCTGTCGCAGCAATACTTGTTGACTATTGCATGGATGCAGATACTATCTGTGCTGCGCTGCTGCACGATGTTGTAGAGGATACCGATATCACCCTTGACGAGCTGAGAAAAAAGTTCGGCGAGGATGTGGCGATAATGGTAGATGGTGTTACAAAGATCGGTCTCGTGCCGCTTAATACTAAAGAAGAGCAGCAGGCTGAAAACATCAGAAAGATACTTATGGCGATGTCGAAGGATATTCGTGTCATCATCATCAAGCTTGCTGACAGGCTGCATAATATGCGCACTCTTGATGCAAGACCTCCCCACAAGCAGCTCAAAACCTCGCTTGAGACTATGAACTTCTATGCGCCCATCGCTCACAGGCTCGGTATGAGCGACGTTAAGGAGGAGATGGAGGATATCGCTATCCATTATCTCGACCCATACGGATGTCAGGAGGTAGAGCGTCAGATAGAGCTCCATAAGGAGGAGCGTAACAAGTTCATCGATAGTATCAAGGCACGAATCAGCGAGCGCATCGGCGATATCAAGCCTGCCCCAATTATCGAAGGACGTGTAAAGAGTATCTACAGCATCTACAAAAAGGTGTATGTCAAGAACAAGCCTTTTGAAGATATCTACGATATCTATGCGGTGCGTGTCATCGTGCAGACGGTCATCGAGTGCTACAATGTACTTGGTGTGGTGCATGATATGTTCCGCCCTATTCCTTATCGCTTTAAGGATTATATTTCTACCCCTAAGCCTAATCGCTATCAGTCGCTGCATACCACTGTTATGGGCAGAGAGGGTATTCCGTTTGAGGTGCAGATACGCACTGTTGAGATGCATAATACCGCCCAGTATGGTATCGCAGCCCACTGGAAGTACAAGGCAGGTCTTGGCGGCAGCACTAAGGCTGTTGCAGGCGAGCAGCGTTTTGACTGGATAAGACAGCTGCTTGAGCGTCAGCAGGAGGCTGACGATGTGGAGCAGATAGCAGATGCCATCAAAACAGATCTCGCTCCGGATGAGGTATATGCATTCACTCCTAAGGGCGATGTTTATTCGCTGCCTCTGGGTGCTACGGTAATCGACTTTGCGTATGCTATACATACTCAGGTGGGTCATAAGATGACTGGCGCAAAGGTGGGTGGTAGAATGGCGACCCTTGACTATGTCATTAAGACCGGCGATATAATCGAGATACTCACCACCAACTCTGCAAACGCAGGCCCTAACAGAAACTGGCTGGAGATAGCCAAAACAAGCTCTGCAAAGAGTAAGATACGAATGTGGTTCAAGCGTGAGTGTAGGGAGGAGAATATCGAGCGAGGCAAAGCTGAGCTTGAGCATGAGTTCAAGCGCAATGGCATCATCCCCGATGAGCAGATGCTGAGCGGAGTTGTACAGCGTCAGCGCCTCAACAACATTGAGGATCTGTATGCGGCTGTTGGTTATGGCGGTGTATCTCTCAGCAAGATAATCACCCGCATCAAGGAGGAGCTTATCCGCCAGCAGAAGCTGCAGGCAGACGCAGCTCCCAAGCCCTATGAGGAGATAAACGAGACCACCAACCGCCGTCGTGAGAAGAAGGGCGTAATAGTTGAAGGTGTTGACAATTGCCTTGTAAAGTATGCGCAGTGCTGCAATCCTCTGCCGGGCGATAAGATAATCGGCTTTACCACAAGGGGCTTTGGTGTATCCATCCATAAGCAGGACTGCATCAATGTGCTGAACAATATGGATAACGAGGAGAATAAAGACCGCTGGATGAAGGTGACATGGGCTGGCGTTGATGAGGATGCCGCATACCGTGCTACTATTGATGTGGTTTCTCTTGACAGGACCGGTCTTATTGCTGATGTTGCTATGGTGTTTGCAACTAATCGTATTCCGGTGCTTGAGCTTAATGCGCATCACCTCAAAAATGGCAATGCCAGCATCGTGGTGACTATCGAAATAGTTAATATGGATCAGCTTAACAATGTCATGTCAAAGGTGAAAAAGCTGGATGGTGTCATCTCGGTTGACAGGACAGGAAAACAGTGATAAATAAGGAGCGATCTATGAAGATATATACTCTTGTGTTGGGAGAGCTTGGCACTAATTGCTATATCATCTCCGCTGAGGATGGAAAAGCAATAGTAATCGACCCTGCATCTTCCTCAGAGGTGCTGATGTTCCTTCAGAGTAAGGAGCTTACACTCGGAGCAATAATCCTGACCCATGGACATTTTGATCACTTTGCGGGAGTGCCTGAGTTGGTAAGGCAGACGGGTTGCGAAGTAATTGGTGCGCATGGTGATGAAGAGATGTTCATGAGTGCAACAAAGAGCTGGGCAGATTTTATGCCCTTCACTCCGTTTGAACCTGTAAAGCTTGACCGCAGCTTCAAGGATGGTGACAAGCTTTCTGTATGTGGCATAGAGTTCAACGTAATGGGAACACCCGGGCATACGGCAGGATGTTGCCTGTTGATCTGCGATGATATCATATTCTCAGGTGACACGCTGTTCCATTGCTCTATAGGGCGCACTGATGGCTACTCTGCAAGCGGTGGAGATATGCGTCGCTCACTTGATAAGATCGCTGCTATCGAGGGCGACTATACTATCTACTGCGGTCATGGTGAGCATACAACGCTCAGCTTTGAGAAGCAGTATAATCCTTATATGTAGTAACAACGTTGGGCGGCGGTCTGCCGCCCGTTTTATTTGATGTGTGAGGTGTGATTGTGACTCTGATATTCAGTAATCATAAATTCCAGTATGAGATAGAAAGGCTATTCCGTGCGTTTTTTCCGCCGATAAAGATAAGGCTTTCGTTTGACGCAGGTGATGCGCAGGGTGACTATTGCCTTACCCGTCGTATCATCAAGGACACTACAATCGAGCTGGTAGTAATGCTGCACGCAGAGGGAAGGCTCTACCCGTTGGAGAAGATCGTTTCGGCTGACACCCCCGATAAGGAGCAGGAGCGGGAGATGTCGGTGCTGCTTTATCGGGTGCTGGTGCAGTATACTGGCAAAGAGCTCCCCTGGGGAATTTTGACGGGAGTGCGTCCTGTAAAGCTCCTTGCGCCTCTCAGTGATGAGCATTGTAAAGAGAAGCTCCTAGTAAGCCCTGAAAAGCTCAGCTTAGCACGAAAGATAGATACGGTTCAGAAACCGATGATAGCTCAGATGCCGAAAAACTCTTTCAGCCTATATGTGTCGATACCGTTTTGTCCGACGAGGTGCAGCTATTGCAGCTTTGTGTCACATTCTGTTGACAAGGCAGCGGTGCGTATGGAAGAGTATCTGCAAAAGCTTATTGAAGAGATGAAGCTTACTGCTGATGCAGCGGCAAGGCTAGGGCTAAGTCTGGATACGATATATTTCGGAGGAGGTACTCCCACTACTCTTTCGGCAGAGCAGTTAAAGCGACTTTTCGGCGCACTGGAGTTTTTTGATGTGTCGCATCTGCGAGAGTTCACTGTTGAAGCAGGCAGACCTGACACCATCACCAAAGAAAAGCTGCTGGCGATAAAGGCGGCAGGGGCTGGCAGGATATCCGTAAATCCGCAGACGATGCATGACGGTGTATTGGAAGCCATAGGCAGGCGGCACACCACTGAAGATACAGTACGTGCATATACAATGGCACGTGAGGTTGGCTTTGATTGCATAAATATGGACTTGATAGCAGGGCTGCCCACAGATGATATTTCAGGTTTCCGACAGAGCCTTGACAGCGTATGCGAGCTTGCTCCCGAAAATATTACTGTACACAGTCTGTCGCTGAAGCGTGCGGCTACCTTGTTCCATGAGCAGGACAGAAAATGCGGCGGCGATGCGGCAGGAATGATATCCTACACACATGAAAAGCTTGCGGCAGAGGGTTATATCCCTTATTATCTCTACCGACAGAAGAATACTGCCGACAATCAGGAGAATACAGGCTATGCAAAGCATGGCACTGAGAGCCTCTATAATATGTATATAATGGAGGAGCTGCAGACCATTCTTGCGGTGGGCGCAGGTGGCACTACTAAGCTTGTGGATACTGAAAACGGCAGGATAGAGCGTATTTCAAATCATAAGTTCCCCTATGAGTATATCGATAGATTTGATGAAATTGCAACACAAAAAGCTCGATTTGAGAAATTCTTTGTATAATGTGACAGAAAAGTGTTGTATAAGGTTGACAAATGGGCAATAATGTTATATTATTAGATTGGTTGAATTTTATGTTCAATACATAATTTTTGGAGGATATTATAATGGATACTAAAACAACAGGTATTGTAGCGTACATTACTTGGATCGGTCTGCTGATTGCTTTCCTGGCAGGCGACAAGGAGGGCGCAAAGTTCCACATTAACCAGTCTCTGGTTCTGGTAATCGCTAGTGTTATTTGCGGTATTATTCCTATCGTAGGCTGGATCGCTGAGATCGCTGTTCTCGTGTTCACTGTCATGGGTATCATCAGCGCAGTAAACGGCGAGGAGAAGCCCCTTCCCCTCATCGGCGGCATCAAGATCATCAAGTAATTTTCAATTACAAACATTGCCGGATGGCTACTGCCACCGGGCTTTTGCTTTGTGAAAATTATGAGAAATCACTTGATATAATCTTTCAGATGTGCTATACTTGCAGAGTGGCGCATAATATATTACATAACTGGAGGCATTTTTATGGATTCAAAGGTTACAAGTGTAGTTGCATATCTTGGCTGGATAGGTTTCCTTATTGCATATCTTGTAGGTGACAAGGAGGGGGCAAAATTCCACCTCAATCAAGGAGCAGTACTGGCTATCATCAGCATTGCGACAAATGTTGTATCTGGTGTATCGTTCCTGCTACCGTTCGGAGAGTGGATAATCGGAGTTGTCAATGCTGCATGGCTCATTCTTACCGTTATTGGAGTTGTTACCGCAATTCAGGGTGAGGAGAAGCCCCTGCCGATAATCGGGGGAATACAGATAATCAAGTGACAGAAAAAGCCCGACCTTAGCGTCGGGCTTCAGTCTTGAAAAGGGAAAATTGACCATACAAAGGATTTGATTACAAAAGAGTTACAAAAGTAAGTGAAAAATTACAGATTAATTACAATTTTCCCCAACCTATTGCATTATGTCGAATTATGCAGTACAATATATACTGTAAGAAGAATTATGCCATTTGGCTTTACATATATTATTTAAGGGTAGAAAAATGAACGATAGAATACTTGCTTTTACAGCTGCTGCTATGGCTATTGCCTTTCTTTTCAGCGGCTGCTCATCTGTTGACAGCACTTCTGATAATAGTATCATTGAAAATGTATTTGTTGAGGAGGACTCTCCTACGGTTGAAGAGAGTCTTGACAGCGAGGCAGTGGAGCTTCTTCCTGCCCAGAGCGGTGGAGCATACGAGCCTGACGATACCTCTGCGGCGGCAGAGATAGCCGAGCTTATCGAAGAAAGCACAGTGCCCATGGAAAGCACTCCTGAGCCTGAATATTTTACCGATGAGGATGAGGATATCGACAGCTTCTACATATCAGATTATGCGGAGCATGACCTTTTGCCATCTCAGAGGAATTTTACAAAGCAGAGCATCTTTGTGGGCGACAGCATCTGCATGGGATTTGGTGAGTACAACATCACTGCCGATAAAAGGGTGTATGCCAGAGGAAATCTCGCAGCGTGGAGCTTTTACGATTATGTGTTCTACTACGGCGAGGAAGATGAGGAGATAAGCTACAGCGAGGTGCTCAAGCGCACAAAGCCTCACTATGTGTTTCTCTCCATGGGCATGAACGATATCAATATGACGAGCGAGGAGCAGTTCTGCGATAACTACAGCCGCATTATCGAGCATACTCTTTTGCAGAGCAGCGCAGATGTGTATGTGTGCGCAATAACTCCCGTTGACAGCGAATTCACCACCAATGATAAGATCGATCTATATAATAGGACGATGTCGCAGTATATCGACGAGCATTTCAGCGGACGTGTGCACTTTGTGGATTACAACAAGCATCTGCGTGATGAAGAGGGCAAGCTGCCTGAGCATCACACCAGTGGTGACGGTATACATCTCGGCCCTCATGCTTATTATATCGCCTTATGGGAGATGTATCATACCCTTGTTGATGACGGCTTATATGACAGCTGATAGGAATGAAATCAAATATCGGGGCGGATCATGTGTCCGCCCTGTTTTTGTAGAAATAAAAATTATGCCAGATGGTGACAATTCTCTGCCATGTTTCGTTTTATAGACAAAAGCGCTTTTTAAGGAGATGATGTAATGACGGATAACGAGTTCAGCAGCTATGTGCATGAATTCCACAGCACTGTATTTCGTCTGGCATACAGTTATCTCAAAAACAGAGAGGATGCCGAGGACATAGCGCAAGAGACCTTTTTGAAGCTCTATTGCTCTCGGGTGGAGTTTTCAGATGCAGGGCACATCAAGGGCTGGCTTATCCGAGTGGCGGTCAATCTCTGTAAAGATCATCTCAGATCATCGTGGTTTAAGCACCGCACAGAGCTTACCACGGATATTCCCTGCAATACAGCGGAGTTATATTTCTTTACTATTACGAAGGATATTCGGCAAAGGAGATATTTGACCTTGTATAAATATAAGACCTCCCGATCTTCGGGAGGTCTTGTGTGTTATTAGCTGAGCTTTTTTCTGATATATTCCTGTATAGCCTTAGGTGAAGCCGCACCTTTTAATGCTTTGTTAGCCTGCCCCATAAAGAAGCCGAATACCTTCTGATCGCCGTTTTTGTATTGCTCTACAGCTTTGGGGTTATTTGAGAATATCTCGTCCAATACCTTTGATAGCAGCTCGCTGTCCTCTTTTATCCATAGGTCTTTTGCATCTGCTATGGCTTTGGGAGAGCCGCCGTTTTCTGCCATCTCGCCCAATACCAGTTTTGCGTTTGCCTGTGAGAGCTTGTCGGTGTAGAGATATTCTACCAGCTGTGCAAAGTCGCTGCCGCTGAATTTCAGATCATCTATGTCGATCTCGCCGAGGTTCACTCTCCTCATAAACTCACCCACTAGGTAGCTTGCTACATTTTTGGGATTAGAGCTGTTTTTTATCGCTTCATCATAAAGATCGCTGATACGCTTGTCACCTATGATTATAACGGCATCGTTAAGGCTTACACCGTATTCGTTCATATAGCGATGCATGCGCTGCTCGGGCATTTCGGGTAGAGAAGAGCGTATCTCGTAAAGCTCTTCCTCGGTGAGGATAATGGGTGGGATGTCGGGGTCGGGGAAGTAACGGTAGTCGTGGGCATCCTCTTTTGAACGCATGGCTATGGTCTCGTTTGTCGCATCATTGAAGCGTCGGGTCTCCTGCACTACCTCGCCGCCGTTGTCTAGAATATCTTTTTGGCGGGCGATCTCTACCTCGATAGCCTTTGCAACTGCTTTCATGGAGTTGAGGTTTTTCAGCTCTGTACGTGTTCCGAGAACATCGCTGCCTTTCGGGGCAATAGAAATGTTGACATCACATCGGATGCTGCCCTGTTCCATTTTGCAGTCGCAGATGCCTGCGTATTGCAGCAACAGCTTTATCTTTTCGAAGAAAGCTACTACCTCGTCGGCAGAGTGTAGATCAGGCTCGGTGACTATCTCGATAAGCGGAATTCCGCAGCGATTATAGTCTGCAAGGGATATCCGCTGCTCGTCATCGTGAACGAGCTTGCCTGCATCCTCTTCTAAATGGATGCGGTTTATGCGTATAGTCTTCTTTTCGCCGCCTACGTTGATATCAACATGACCGTCAAGGCATACGGGGCGTGGCATCTGTGATATCTGATAGGCTTTCGGAAGATCGGGGTAAAAATAGTTTTTTCTGTCCCATTTTGTAAAGCGACTGATATTACAGTTCATTACATAGCCAGCTTTGATTATATACTCAACCGCACGTTTGTTCAGTACGGGGAGAGTTCCCGGCATACCGCTGCAGACCGGGCAACAGCGTGAGTTCGGCTCGCCGCCAAATTCAGCAGAGCAGCTGCAGAACACTTTTGATGCAGTCAGCAGCTCTGCGTGTATCTCAAGACCCATAGTGGGATAATAAATGCTCATATCTCCACCTCCTTAAAGCTTTGGCGCAGTGGGGGCAAATGTCTGCTCAAACGCATCTGCACACTGGAGAATGGTCTGCTCGTCAAAGCGTCTGCCAACGAACGACATGCCTATGGGCAGCCCTTCGCAGGTATATCCGCAGGTGGTGGATATCGCAGGTAGCGATGCGATGTTTACTGTTACAGTGCAGATGTCTGCAAGGTACATCTTTACAGGGTCGCTGTCTTGAGCTCCTATTTTATAGGCTGCGGTCGGTGCGGTGGGTGTCAGTATGACATCGGCGATGTCAAATATATCGTTGTATTCATTGATTATATACTGCTTAAGGGCAAGTGCTTTTTTGTAATATGCGTCATAATATCCGCTGGAGAGTGCATAGTTGCCGAGGAGTATCCTGCGCTTTACTTCCTCTCCGAAGCCCTTTGAGCGGCTGTCGGTGATGAGTTCTTCAAAGGTGGCTCCCTCACCTCGATAGCCGTATTTTATGCCATCGAATCGTGAGAGGTTTGAGGCCGCCTCTGCGCAGGCGATAAGGTAGTAAGCGGGGATAGCATATTTCAGTCCTGCCATGGAGCACTCGATAAGCTGAGCACCCTGCGCCTCAAGCAATTTTGCAGCGTCAAGTACGGAGCGTTTCACCTCAGCGTCGATGTCGTCGCTGTAGAATTCTTTTGGCATGGCTATCTTCATGCCTTTTATGCTTTGCCCCAGCTTTGCGGTGAAATCGGGGATAGCAATATTTGCACTTGTAGCATCGTGTGGGTCGTGTGAGCAAATGGCATTCAGCATGATGGCACAGTCGTGGGCATCGTTACAAACAGGCCCTATCTGGTCTAACGAGCTTGCAAAGGCAACCAATCCATAGCGTGAAACCCTGCCATAGGTGGGCTTTATTCCTGTAACTCCGCAGAATGAAGCGGGCTGACGGATAGATCCGCCCGTATCCGAGCCGAGGGCACATGGGGCAAGCGATGCTGAAACTGCAGCGGCACTGCCTCCTGAGGAGCCACCGGGAACTCTATCAAGATCGTAGGGGTTTTTGGTCTTGGCAAATGCAGAGGTCTGGTTAGAGCCGCCCATTGCGAATTCATCCATACTGGTCTTGCCTAGCAGCACGTAGCCTTCCTTGTTAATGTTATCGATAACTGTAGCATCGTAGGGCGGTACAAAATCCTCCAGCATCCTGCTGGCGCAGGTGGTCTTTACTCCATCGGTGCAGATATTGTCCTTGACAGCTATCGGTATGCCGGTCAGCATGGAGGTTTCGCCTTTGTTGATACGCTGCTGGGCGGTCTCTGCCATTTTCAGTGCCTTATCTTTTGTGACAGTGATATAGCTTTGCAGCTTAGGGTCAACAGAATCTATCCTTTTGAAATATTCTTCACATAGCTCCTTTGCGCCGATCTTCTTGCTATCGAGCGCATTACGTAGGTGACGTATCCTTGCTTTAGTGATATCCATACTTCCTCCTTACTCGACTACCTTTGGCACAACGTAGCAGCCATCGGTATTTCGGGCATTTTTCAGCAGCTTCTCGGCAGGGAAAGAGGGCATAGCCACATCCGCTCTCACGTCGCAGTATCGAACGCTGTTGTTGTCTTTGGTGTCGTCGTATATGAGATCGAAGTCCTTTATATTATCCATGAGGGTGATGATATCAGTCATCTCGCACATGACCTTTTCAAGCCCTGCTTCATCATATTTCAGCTTGCTGAGCTTACATAGGTGCTGTATGGTGTTAAGTTCCATAATGGTCGTTCCTTTCTTCTGTATGAGCACAATAAAGTCCTATATTAATTATTACTTTTTTT
>JAZPZN010000133.1:0-77997 GCA_045544715.1 Oscillospiraceae bacterium
GTTGAAGCCTGCGGTACACTCCCCGAAGAAGAACGCTTTATGCGTGTATATATCGGCAAACTGAAAGGTCAGCTTTATCTTTCAGTGCAGAACTCGGCAGGTAAAGTCCGCAAGGAAAAAGGCTCTTACCTCTCTACAAAAGAGGACGCATCGTCTTCGACGAAGCTACACGGCTACGGTCTGTTCAGAATTGACAGGGTTGCCAAGAAATACGGCGGATATGTCAATCGGCAGAACGAGGAGGGCATATTTGCTACCGAGATAATGATACCGTTAAAGACCGCTTGATTTACCATTCGTTCCGTATATTGACCGTTCGTTCCGAAATCAACACGAACGGTCGTTTTTATGTTATGCTTAAATCGAGGTGAGATTATGGTAAAAGTAACGAAATACGACAAAGCCAAACGGCGGGAAAACAAGAAAAACTACCGTGCGGAGATAAAAAGCCGCAAATACAATGTGTGGCAGAATATGATATACATTCTCCGTGAAATATGGATGATCGACAAGATGATGATCGTTACCAGTCTGGTATTTGCGCTTGGCTTGTATATCAACCGACTTTGTTTGACATTTACGGATAAGTATATCGTTGAGCTTGCAACAGAGGGGTTTGGAAATACAGGACTTCTCATAATCTGTCTTGCGCTTATTATTGGGGGTATGCTTTGTCGTATGCTAAACAACATGGCAGGTAATTATCAGGGGTTTATCGGTTTCAATATACTGTATAATAACTTTGCATTAAAGATAATCCGCAAGAATATGACTACCGATTACGAAAACAATGAAAAGCCAAAGATTGGAGACAGGCTCAACAAAGCCCGTGACGGTCTTGAGGTTCTCGGACTTAATGTGTGCTTGAATGTTCGCGGTACGATAAGGCATACTCTTGAATTTTTTACATATTCGGCACTTCTGACAACTCTTGATATAAGGCTCTTGCCGATAGTTGTTCTTCCTGCGGTTGCGAATTTCTGTATCGAACGGCACAAAATGAACTGGGTTTGGAATATGCAGGATAACTGGCAGATATATCAGCGTCAGCTTGATTATGTTAAAAATGTGAGCAGTGATTTTGCAAATGCAAAGGATATCCGTATTTTTGGTATGCAGGAATGGCTTGAAAAGGTGTTTTCACGCACTCTCGGTTACAGAATGGGCTGGATCAGGCAGTTGGACGCCTGGAGCTTCCGCCACAATATGCTGAAAGCTATCGTGAACTTTATCGGCAATTTTGGTGCTTACGGTTATCTGATCTATCTTGTGGCAAATGGAGGCATCGGCGCAGGCAATTTTGTGTTGTACTTCAACTCTATTTTCAGACTTAAAGAAGCCGCAAGCGAATGGTGCGACAATATGTCTGGGTATCAGTGGCTCTCGGGCAATATCAATAACTATCGTGAATACCTTGAAACCGAGGACTGCACCAACCGTGGCGAGGGTAAGCCTTTGCCAACAGGCGAATGTGAAATTGAATTCAGAAATGTGACTTACACCTACGGCGGTGCGGAAAAGCCTACTCTTTCCAACCTTTCCTTTACACTCCATAAGGGTGAAAAGCTGGCGCTTGTGGGACTTAACGGAGCAGGTAAAACAACCATTGTAAAGCTGATGTGCGGGCTTTATGACCCTACCGAGGGAGAAATTCTGCTGAATGGCGTTAATATAAAGGAATACAATCGTGAGGAATATTTCAAGCTGTTTTCGGCGGTATTTCAAGATGTTTCAGTTCTTGCGACCAGTGTTGAGGAAAATGTTACAGGTCAGACTGCCGAGCATACTGATAAGGAAAAGCTTACGGATTGCTTAAAAAAATCGGGCGTTTATGAAAAGATAATGTCGCTCCCCGAGCAGGAGAAAACGCCTCTTGTGCGCTCCGTTTATCAGACCTCAACAGACCTTTCGGGCGGTGAAAAACAGAAGCTTGCACTTGCAAAGGCTCTCTATAAGGGTGCGCCGATATTGCTTCTCGACGAGCCGACAGCAGCACTCGACGCTATTTCCGAACAGCAGATGTATATGAACTATCTTGAATTTTCAAAGGCAAGGTCGAGCCTGTTTATTTCGCACAGGCTTGCCTCAACACGCTTCTGTGACCGCATTATTCTGATAGAAAACGGCGGTATCGCCGAATGCGGAACTCACGCAGAGCTTATGAAGCAAAACGGCAAATATGCAGAGCTTTATACGCTCCAGAGCAGTTACTACAATGACGAGGAGGCGGCAGTATGACCTTTAAAGAAAAAGTCAAAATAATCATTCGCAGTGCAAAGCTGATTGAAAAAGCGGATAAAGGCGCATTCCGCATAAGCATGATAAATCAGCTTCCGGGCGTAATACAGACATTTTCGGGTATATTTCTGGCTTCTCTTGTAATAGACGGAGTGACGGGCGGAAAGCCTGTTTCGTATCTGATCACAGCGGCGGCGATAGTCTGTGGTGTTGAGCTGCTCGTTTATATTATTCAGCATATCAATAACAGCACTTTTAATGCTCACGATATGAGATATTTCAGAAATGTTGAACGTTTTATCTGGAAAAAGGCTCTTGATATGGACTATGCAAAGGTTGAGGATATAGATACTCTCAACAAGCTGGATAAAGCAAGGACCTATATTTACAACACGAATATCGGTCTGCCATCGCTGATCAGTTTATCCTCTTATGCTGTACAAAGTACACTTGAAATAATAGTTGCATTTGTGCTGGCGGCACCTGTTCTTTTCGCATCATCGGGAGAGATAACCGATTTTAAAAGCTTTATGCTTTCGGGCTGGGGTACGGCGGTGGTATTCGTAATATGCGGCATTTCCATTTTTCTGCAATCGACAATACTTATTCCGAAATCGGAAAAATATATGAACGAGCTTCACACCAATACGGATATAGCACAGGCTGAACGCGAGCGTTATTTTTTCCGTCAGCATACAATTTATAATTACCGCAACGGTAAGAATATCCGTCTTTATGCAGAACAAAAGCTTATTGAAGAAAAATACAGAAAAGCTCAGAATACTATTACAAGCATCTGGAAAAAAGGCTTCGGAAAGGTTATGATCTTAGGTCGTGCATTTGATCTTCTTGAATTAGCTGTAACTCTTATGCTTTACGGCTTTGCTATCTTTCGTGCCTCAAGCGGAATGATGACAGCAGGCGAGGTCGTTGCATTTGTTATGTATTTTGCAAGGATCCACAATTCCGTTCTTTATGTCAGCGATAATATTACAAGCCTGCTTTCAAGAGCGCCTATGTGGCAGCAGCTTTTTGATTTTCTCGACATTCCCGACGAAAAATACAGGGGTACTATCCCCACCGAAAAGCGTGACGACAACGAGTATGAATTTGAGTTCAGACACGTTTATTTCAAATACCCCGACAGTGAGGATTATGTGCTGAAGGACGTAAATCTCAAATGGCGTATCGGCGAGAAAATGGCTCTTGTGGGCAAGAACGGCTGCGGAAAATCCACTCTTGTAAAACTGCTCACAAGGCTTTATGACCCTACCGAGGGTGAAATTACACTCAACGGTATTGACATCAAAAAATACAAGTACGAGGAGTATATGGCGTTGTTTTCAGTCGTGTTTCAGGACAGCAAGCTGTTTTCTTTCAGCCTTGCGGAGAATGTCGCAGCGGATACGGAATATGACGCAGAGCGTGTTGAAAGCTGTGTGCGCAAAGCGGGACTTTCAGAACGTCTTGACACAATGGAAAATGGCATTGAAACCTGTCTTTACAAGGATTTCGACGATAAGGGTGTAGAGATTTCGGGCGGCGAAATGCAGAAGCTGTGCCTTGCAAGAGCAATCTACAAAGGCTCGCCGTTTATTGTACTTGACGAGCCGACAGCTGCGCTTGACCCTATATCCGAACACGATATTTACACGAAATTCAACGGCATAGTCGGCACAAGAACGGCAATCTACATTTCACACCGACTGTCAAGCTGCCGTTTCTGCGATGAGATAACCGTTATGGATAACGGACGAATTGCGGAGCGTGGCTCACACGATGAGCTGCTCGACAAGGGTGGTGTGTACAAAGAACTCTGGACGGCTCAGGCGGAGTATTATAAGGATACTGCTGGAGAGTTGTATGCGTAAATATCCATATAGAATATTGAAAATAACAGAGCAGTATCATAATTAAGTGATACTGCTCTGTTATATATTCAATTAGTTTTTACACAACAATTAAATTAATGTCCTATTATCACAATTGGGCTTTGTCAGATTGAATTATTTCGGGGAAAACTTTAATTTGCTCGTTGGACCCCAAGCGATAAAATAAAATTTTACCGTTATAATCAGCACCAACAGCTACGCAAAAGACTTTAAACTTTTTACAATCTTCAAGTTGACAAATCATTGCGCCAGACAGCTCTAATACTTCGTGCGCTATTTCTGGCCTAAAACAAACATTATATTTTCCTTTGTCCTTAACAGACGAATATGCCCACCCATCTTGTGCAATACGTGGAGGCAAATCGAAAAAGTTTTTAGCAATCATTTCTGAAATCTTATATAGATATTCAGTACCTTTTCCGACATCTCTACTAAATTCCGTTTTCAAAAAATCATTATACAACTCATGAATCATTATTGCTTTTTTATCGGTAATTCCACAGGCATTATAATCATATGTACCACCGATTATATTAACTTTAATATCTGATAATGCTTTATACTTAATTACTGCAAAATAATCATTATTTTGTATGTTCGTTTCTTGAATAGCGAGATAAGGATCTTCAGGACAAGTATAAAGCAAAGATTCGTGAGGCCTGTTTAGTCTGCCGTATTCATGAAGATAACAACTAGGCGTTTCCCAATAATCGGTTTCTTTGCTAAAACGTTTATCAGGTATCGATGAACCACACAACTTTTTAACTCTATAAAACAATGTGCCTTTGGGATAACTACCGATATTGCACAGATAGCTAAATATGCCCTTGTTACATAATACATCGTAAACACATGAGTGGAGCTCTGAATCATTCATTTCCTTGATATTTAGAGAACGAAATTTCTGTATTCTGGATAATAACTCTAAAGGATCTACTGCTTTTAAAACACACTCAATATTTGCAACTTGGTTCATATTAAATAACGAAATATCATTTATGTCCATAATACTACCTCGTACTTTGATGATACATTATACCGAAAACTCCCCTACCGACCGTAGGGGAGCCTATCGCTATTTTTCAATGAAAATTTGAAGCACGAACACCTTGTCAAATACGGCTATATACCGCCTGTCGCCCTCTGATTGGCGGCATCCGTGCCGCCCTTTGGGGCGACTGCACAAACATCGTGTTTGTTGATCTACGAGGTGTTCGACCTCGTTTAATGTGGTGGAGCCGAGGGGAATTGAACCCCTGTCCGAAAACCCGTCCTCACAACTTTCTCCGAGTGCAGTATGTCTTTTAAGATTCCCTTACCGCAGCGCCGACAGACAGGCTATACGGTTCGGTATCCTTTAATACACTTTAAGCTACAAGGCTACTTACAAAAAGCGTTCACCACTAGTCGACGCCGTTTCAAGCTCGTGGTCCTTCAAGAAACGACGGCAGTGCGCTTAGGCAGCTGCTAAAACGAGATTGTCGTCTGCGTTTAAATTTAGGTTGCGACGATTAAAGTGATTTCGCCCTCACTACTCGCTTATCATGCCTCAGAATCCCCGTCGAAACCTTTACGGCCCCTTATGAATTCCAGTACAAACATACTTTTAAGTATATCTGTCGATGAAATAATTATATCACATTCATCCCCATGTTGTCAAGCAATGAAGATACAAAGAAGTTAAATTCTACGGTGCTGCCGTAAAAAAGACGAGAAAAGTCGACAAAAACAGGACTGATATTACTCAGTCCTGTTTTTAGGTTATACAATCGATATTATCCAATCAATAAGGCTTTGCAATGCTGCGGTGCTGTCAGCGTCGTTGGGATCTTTGTGAGAGGTTGTTGATGTAAGCTTTTGACGGAATACCTCTCGCAAGGCTTTGTTGATATCTTTCTCGGCAGGGAGAATATACGCATCGCTTTGATACAGCCCGAATGGGCCTTCGTGGTAGGCGTGGTAGTTAAATCCCAGATCGTATTTGTTGCAGAGGTCTATCATATCTGCGACCCAGCCTTCGCCGTTTCGTTCTTCCTCGAATCCGTGTCGGATAACTCCGAATTCGCCAAGATAAAGCGGAACTTCGTTCCTCTCGGAGAATTGAATATAGGGCTGCAGGGCTTTTTCCAGATACTCCTTGTTGAAATAGCTGATATTTGTCGCTTTTGCAAGATCTATGCGTATCTCAGCGGTGTCGCCAAGCTTATGACCGCTGACTTTATATTTATAACCATGTTTCATTTCAAAGTGTTGACCGTTTGCATTGAACCATTCGTCAGCACCGCCGATCTTCATCGAGCCGCCACCTCTGTACCCAAAGTCAGAGCTTTGCATGACTTTTCCGGTGCCGTCGGAGCTCCATGTGGACAACGGTATCGCACTTTCGGAAAAACTATACTCATCCAAAACTCTTTCGCTGCCATTGGGAGCGATCTCTATAAGTCTCAGGTCATCGATGTAGGTGTAGCTATGGCTGGAATAGTTCGCAGCGACTACTGCGTATGCTATGTTGTAGTCGGTGGTGGCAGATATAGCAGGTGTTTCAAAGTAATGCCAGCCCTTGTCATAGGATATCTCCTCAGCTGTTATGCAATCTACCCAGTAGCTTTCGTAATCCGCAGCGGCTATCTTTTCGGATGGATAGCTCGTTTTCACTCCTTCCGAGTTTGCCCAATCTACACCTTGATGTGTGAATGAAAAGGGTAGATAGAAGTGAAATTCATATATAACATTGTCATCTTTAAGCGTGAAATACATAGCTTTTGAGGTTTCAGTATCAAGAGAAACACGCTCGTCAGTGGATGTGTCTTTGGAAGAGATGCCTGTTTCTGCAAATATCGCTTGATATGGCGAAACACTGCGTATCGCATTGGCAATGTCATTCATAAGCTTACTGCACTGACCGATGGTCTCGGCATTGTTTTGCAGGTATGGAACAATCGGCTCGTTGATAAGCCCATATCCCCACACTGTTGGCTCGTTGGCATAACGCTCAGCTAAGGCTCGCCACATAGCGATAAGTCTTTTTTGATTTTCAGTGTCAGTCCATAGCGACATACCGTTGCCCTGCGACTGATATCCTCCTTGAGGATAGTGCATATTGAAGATGATGCCTATGCCGTACTTTTTCGCCCATTGCACGTTTTGGTCAAGCCATCGGAAGCCTTCTTCGCTGTAGGTGTAAGGCTCGTCATCCTGCTCCAGCAGCTGATAATTGAGGTAAAAACGCACGCTGTTGAAGCCAATATCGGCAAGCTCCTTGTAGGTGGCCTCGGTGTGGTGATTTTTATCAATAGTATAGGGAATGGTATATACGTTGTTGCCAAGAGCCATTCCTTTAATTTGAAGAGGCTCTCCGTCGGTGCCTATTATCTTGCATCCCTCAGCGTGAACGAAATCATCTGCGGTGAGGGCTGAACTTGCAGCGGTACTGGTAGGTAGTAGCATCGCAAGTAAAGAAGCAGCGATGAAACAGCGGATATGATTTGCGAACCTCATGCAGATACCTCCTGTTACAAATAGTGGGTGATATGCCTGTATTGTTCCAGCATCTCTACTTCACTTATAGTGCGGTTTGCGGGGCTTGTGGAGGGCAGGCATATCTCTGCTATATCTATATCGGGAAAGAATTTTTGGTACAGGCGGTGCGCTGTTTTTCCCGTGGTGAATATTGCTCTGATATTGGCATGATCGGTTATTCTACGCAGGTCGTTCGGAACAGCGGAGCTTATCGATGCATCTGAGGCTCCGTTTATCTCGCAGCATTCCAGCACATCCCACAGGGCAATGTTTCTGCGCAGACAGAGCTGCTTTTTACTCTCAATGTCGGGAGGGAGCGGCTCACCTAACACTTCGCATAGCATCCGCCAGAAGCGGTTTTGCGGGTGCATATAGTAGAAGCCCCTCTCCCGTGACTTGGGTGAGGGGATAGTGCCGAGTATCAGCACACGGGAGTGCTCGTCAAAGACGGGCGGAAACTCATGGCTTACTTTTGTTTTATCAGAACTCATAATCGCAGCTTGCAGATTCAGTGCGGATGCTCTTGCAGAAATCCGATACAGCGACGTGCAGAGGATTCGTGCTGTATGCCTTCAAGTCCTCCATACTGTCGAACTCGGATACCAAAACTGCATCATAGCTCCTGTCGGAAGGGTTGATGTTGATGCCGACCTCCATAGCCTTTATCTCGGGTATCTGCCCCTTAAGTGCTAGTAGCTTGTCACGGAATAGCAGCATGTTTTCCTGTTCGCCTTCCTTAAATCTCCACATAACGATGTGCTTTATCATAGACTTTGTCCTCCGTAATAAAATTTTGTACTTATATAATAGCATATTAGGAGTTTTTTTTCAATACAGCGTTTATCAAAATGGCTTGAAACTGTCGATTTTGTCGGTTTTTTGAAAAAAGAAATATTTTTTTGAAAAAGTGCTTGACAAATCGAAAACGTTGTGCTATAATATACTAGTCGTCAGGGAGATGACAAAGAATACAGCAAGAAATGCTGGTGTAGCTCAGTTGGTAGAGCAGCTGATTTGTAATCAGCAGGTCAGGGGTTCGAGTCCGTTCACCAGCTCCACTTTCTTCTTGTTTTTGCTGTATTTGGGCGTGTTCCCGAGTGGCCAAAGGGGGCAGACTGTAAATCTGTTGCGTTTCGCTTCGGTGGTCCGAATCCACCCGCGCCCACCAAAAAAGCCGTTCCGAAAGGAACGGCTTTTTTCATTTGTTGCTTGTATCGCAAGATCCGCAATAGCGTCGCAGTATGTTCGCTTTGTCATTGGAGATTTGCAAATATCAACATGGCAGCCACATGGGTATAATGTGAGGGTGTTGACAATTGGGTTTGTATATGTTATTATAGGTATAGTAGTTGTTTATTTATGAGAAAGGAGCGGTTATGCTTAGATCTGTCAGATTATATGCAGTTGATGCAGTTGTTAATGTTTGTGCACAGGTTTTTCTTTTGCTTGGTGGATTTATTTCGCTGTTTATGGGCAATGCGTTTTTGATATGGCTTATAATTCTGATAGGTTATTCTGCGATCCTCGCTAAGATGGAGCAGGTTTGTGAGCGCAAAAAGGAGACGGATATTTGGCATTATATTAAGTTTGTTCTGCTCCCTGCAAATATGATCGCTCTGATAGCAGCCTGCATTATCGTATCAGCTGGTTATTTTACAGGAAATTTAATATTGGGCATTGTGGTCTTTTTTGGCTCGGTAGCTATAACTGTGATATCAGTGTTCTGTAACAGAGTGCTTTTGCGTTGATGTTACGCCTAAAGCAGTTGAATATATGAAACCTCCGCAGAGTGCTCTGCGGAGGTGCTTTTATTATCTGATATCATCCGTTGAAATTAGCATAAAAGGACAGCGCAAGTATCGCTGCCAGCGATGCTATGCAGATTATCCAATTGAGTTTTATCTGCTTTTCCAGCTTGTCGTTATTTTTGTTCGGGTCGCCTCGTTTTGCCATAGGGCTCACCTCCGTTGTGTCTATATCCTGTTGATGAAATATTTGAGAATATCCTGCTGTACTTCATTTTTATTCAGCTCAAAAAGCAGCTCGTGGCGGGCCTCTCTGTAGATACGCAGCTTTGCGTCACAGCCATGTCTGCGGTATGCTTCGCAGGCCCTGCGCACTCCTGCGCCATATTCCCCGACAGGATCCATGCCTCCGCTTAAAAAAAGTATCGGTACATCTCGTGGAGTGTTTTCAAGGCATGCCTCGGTATTGCAGCAGCTGAGAGCATCCAGCATATCACGATATCCTGTCAGCGTGAATATAAAGTGGCACTTCGGGTCGGCGATGAATTTATCAACATTTTCATCGCTGCGTGAGAGCCAGTCGTAGGGGGTGCGGAAATTCTCAGTTCTCAGATTGAATATACCAAACACCGCTTTTGTTCCTACCAGATGGCGGTAGCGTTCACCACGGCGGCGGATTATCTCTTCAATGATCTGGTGGAGTGCGGGGGCTCCGGGGATAGCGCCTGCGCTGCCTGTAAAGATAACTCCGTTCCACTTGAAGCTGTATCGGGAAAGAAATATCCTTGCCAGAAAGCTTCCCATGCTATGTCCGATCAGAAAATACGGGATATCCGGAAGCTGCTGCTCCATTATCTTACGCATACTGCGCAGATCCTTGACCATATAAAGATAGCCCTTGTTGTGCCCGAAATAGCCCATCATATCCTTGTCAGCGACTGAATTGCCGTGACCGAGATTATCACAGCCGCAAAAGGCAATATCGTTCTCGCAGAGGAACTTTGCAAATTCCTCATATCGTTCGATATATTCGCACATCCCGTGGGAATACATCACTGCAGCCTTAGGTTTTTCGGGAGTGTAGATATAAAAGTGAGTTCTGCATAGCCCAGAGGCACTTGTAAAAGAGCCAGTGATCTTTTTCATTGCTTCTCCTGTCTTGCTTTGCGCTTATTCGGGGGTGACAGCCTCCAAACGGTAGATAGGCATTCCCATCTGCGTAAAGCGTGTTTCATACTCTGTCATAATATTCCCCTCAAAGCCACTGTTATGCAGGTCAAGGGAAACATTTTTCATAGCGAAGCCATTTGCGGAGAAATGCTCGATGGAAAACTCAAAAAGGCGCATATTGTCTGTCTTCTGATGTATTTCAGCACCAGGAACGAGCACACGCTTGTATATCTCGAGGAAACGGGTGTGCGTAAGGCGGTGCTTTGCATAGCTCTCCTTATGGAAAGGACAGCTGAAATTGAGATACAGCCTTTCGATAGTGTGAGGGTGGAACATATGATCCAGATATTCTGCCATGCCTATACAGAAACGGACATTCTTGATACCGCTCTCAATAAGGTTTTCTGCGCCTGTGACGATAACATTCTGTGTCTTTTCTATAGCAATGTAATTGATGTCGGGATTGCGCTTTGCAAGTTCAATGATGAACTGTCCCTTGCCGCAGCCTATCTCAAGATGAACGGGATTGTTGTTTCCGAATACCTTTTCGTTATCGAAGAACAGCTCCTCTTTTAGAGGATCATTTGCAAATTCGTGTTGATTCTGCATATAGAGCATTACAGATGAGCAAGCTGCAAGTCTGTCCTCAAGGTGATGCTTTTTTCTCATTCTCATAGTATTTACCTCTTTGCAATTTAAATATACAAGAATTATATCACGTTTTTTGCAAAAAAACAATACAAAATATTGCATTATCGTTAAAAATATGATAAAATAATAAATGTATATTTTTTAACAAATGGAGAAAGGAAGTAGTATGAGTAAAGTTCAATGGAAGGGCGGAACGCTCTTAGCTCCCGTTCCTGCGGTGCTTGTCACCTGCGGAACTATGGAGAAGCCTGCAGCCCTCACGATAGCGTGGACAGGTATCATAAACTCTGATCCGCCCAAGACCTATATATCAGTAAGACCGAGCCGCTACAGCTATGATATCATCAAAAACAACGGAGAGTTCGTTATAAATATGATGCCCTCCTCGTTTGTGCGTCAGGTGGATTATTGCGGCATAAAGTCAACAAAGAATGAGGATAAGCTTGCAAAGCAGAAGCTTACTCCTGTGCCATCAAATATCGTTGGTGCTCCTCAGATAGAGCAGTGCCCTATTACACTTGAGTGTAAGGTGACAGATATTATACCTCAGGGCTCACACGATATGTTCCTCGCTGAGATAGTTGCGGTAAACATCGATGAAACGCTCATTGACAGCAAGGGCAGGCTGATGATAGAAAAGGCAGGGCTTATGACCTATGCCCACGGTACGTATTTTGCCCTCGGAAAAAAGATAGGCAGCTTCGGTTTTTCAGTAAAGCCCAAGCGCTCCAAAAATCCCAAGTACGACAAGAAAAAGAGGAAGTAATATGGTCAACATAGGAAATGAATGGGACGAGCTGCTGGCTGATGAGTTTAGCAAGGAATATTATCTATACCTTCGTGAGTTCCTCATAGCGGAATATAATACATATCAGATATATCCACCGATGCAGGATATCTTCAATGCGCTGAAATACACCAGCTACAGTGATGTAAAGGCGGTGATCCTCGGACAGGATCCGTATCACGGCTACGGGCAGGCACATGGATTGTGCTTTTCGGTGAAAAGAGGAGTACCGATCCCTCCATCGCTTAAAAACATTTTCAAAGAGCTGAGCGATGATCTTGGTATAGAAGCACCAAGACATGGAGAGCTTACCTCCTGGGCGAAGAACGGTGTGCTGATGCTGAACACCACTCTCACTGTAAGGGAGGGTCAGCCTAACAGCCATTACAAGCAGAATGACCGTTGGGAACTGTTTACAAATCGTGTTATCGAACTCTTGAATGAGCGTGAGCAGCCGATGGTATTTATCCTTTGGGGAAGTAATGCACGCAGAAAGAAGACGCTGATAACAAATAGGAATCATCTCATCTTGGAATGTGCACATCCAAGCCCCTTTTCGGTGACGGGATTTTGGGGATGCAAGCATTTTTCGCAGACTAACGAGTTTTTGCAGGCTAACGGTATAGCCCCAATCGATTGGCGAATAGTATAAAAGGAGCAACGATGGAACAATTTGAACATATATTGAAACTTATTGATGATTTGGTATGGGGAATTCCGCTTATCGTACTTATTCTTGGATGCGGAATATATCTCACCTGTCGCACGAAGCTGCTGCAGGTGGTGCATCTAGGTAAGGCTCTCAAATTCATGGTGAAGAATGAAGAGGGCGGTGACGGTGATGTCAGCAGCTTCGGTGCACTTTGCACGGCACTTTCCGCAACTATTGGCACAGGTAACATCGTAGGTGTTGCTACAGCGGTTGCAACTGGTGGCCCGGGTGCCCTCTTTTGGATGGAGATAGCGGCATTTTTTGGTATGGCTACAAAGTATGCGGAGGGCTTGTTAGCAATTAAGTACAGGGTGACTGATGCAAACGGCAACAAGCTGGGCGGTCCGTTCTACTACATTGAAAACGGAATGGGACAGAAATGGAAATGGCTTGCAAAGGTATTTGCGGTACTTGGTGTATGCGTGGGACTTTTTGGTATCGGCACATTTACCCAGATAAACGGAATAACCTCTGCAGCAAACAATTTCTTTGACCCTAACAATGTGAATACTGTCAGTCTGTTCGGTACAGAATACACTTGGACAACTATAATTGTAGGTCTTGTTGTTACTGTCTGCGCAGCGCTTGTTATTATTGGCGGCATTAAGAGGATATCAAGCATATCACAGATCATTGTGCCGTTCATGGCTATCATTTATGTGCTGACGGTGGTGGTGATCCTTATCTGTAATGTTCAGGCTATCCCTGGTGCGCTTGTTGAGATAATCGAAGGTGCATTCAATTTCAAAAGTGTTGCAGGCGGCGGTATCGGTATCTTTATTGCTATGCAGAGTGGTATTTCAAGAGGTATCTTTTCTAACGAGTCGGGTCTTGGCTCTGCGCCTATTGCTGCGGCAGCTGCGAAGACAAATGATGCAGCACGTCAAGGTCTTGTTACGATGACGGGTACATTTATTGATACTATCATTGTGTGTACGATGACTGGTCTTGTGATAATCATTGGTGGCAGCTGGGCTGAACCGAATCTCGAGGGCGTTGAAGTGACCACTGATGCATTTCAGAAGGGACTTTATTTCCTGCCTGAGCAGGTGTCTTCGTTTATATTGATGGTATGCCTCGTGTTCTTTGCATTTACTACCATCCTCGGCTGGAACTATTATTCCGAGCGTTGCCTTGCTTATCTTGCAGGATCAAAGCCTATAGTTACCAAGATATTCCGCTGGGTATACATAGTGGCTGTAGCTATCGGACCTTATATGACTGTTGCGGCGGTTTGGACTATTGCGGATATCTTCAATGGGCTTATGGCCATCCCTAACATCATTGCGTTGCTGGCATTGTCGGGAGTGGTCGCAAAGGAATCCGCTGATTTTAGCAGACGCTGCAAAGAGGAAAAGAAAGCCCTTGAAGCAAAGGAGCAATAATGTACAGCGATAACGAGCTTTTTGATATTCTGACTGCTGACGGCGAAAAGACAGGCTTAACAAAGCGCAGAGGAGATGTGCATCACGACGGTGACTGGCATGGCAGCGTGCATATATGGGTCGTGCGTGAGGTGGAGGGCAGGACTCAGGCCTTGGTACAAAAACGTGCCGATACCAAGGATAGCTATCCAGGCTGCTATGACGCAGCGGCGACAGGGCATATCGATGCGGGCGAGGACGCACTTACTGCGGCGATACGTGAGATAGGTGAGGAGATAGGTATGAGATCCCAGCCTTCTGACCTTATCCTTCTTGACCGCATAAGTGTTAGTGAGGACAACTTTTTTAACGGTAAACGCTTCATCAATAACGAGATATGCTGGGTATATCTATATAATGGTGAGGTATTTCCCGATGATATCAGCTTTGAAGAGGCTGAGATATCCGCTGTTGAGTGGCAGGATACTGCTGAGATCATCAAAGCACTTGAGCGTGGCGATACGCAGTATTGTCTCAGTGGAGAAGAGCTTGAAGCAGTTTTGCGCTGCCTTAACGACATAAAAGAATAGGAGTAATCATCATGCCATTTATCAATACCAAATATTCTGCAGACATCACTCCAGCACAGGAGCAGGAGCTGAAAGCTGCCCTCGGAGATGCTATAGCTATCCTCGGTAAGAGCGAGGCTTGGCTGATGCTGGGTTTTGAGCAGAACTGCAGCCTTTATTTCAGAGGTGAAAAGAGTGAGAAAATAGCTTTTGTCGATGTAAGCCTGTTGGGAGATGCTCCGAAATCTTCCTATGACAGCTTTACCGCTGAGTTGTGCAGCACCTACAACAAGATATTGGGAGTGCCTAAGGATAAGATATACATCAAGTATTCCCCCACAAGCGTATGGGGCTGGAACGGCGGAAATTTCTGATAAACAGCAAAATAGCATTATAAAGCCGCTTTTGATCTGCGAAAGTGGCTTTTCGTTGTTTCGACGTTGATTTTTTCTGACTACTGTGTTATAATAGAGCTGCCGATAAGCTGGCATTTAGCAGAATCAGATTCTTTGAAAACAAGGAGATTATGTGTTATGAAACATTACAGAGTCGGTATTATTCTGGGTGTTGTATCAATTTTGTGTTCGTTGCTTTTTGTTGGTATTCCTGTTGGTTTCAATAATATTATTGAAATTATCACTGCTATATTTTTTGCAGCTGGTTTAGTTATAATTGCATGTTTGGGATTTGTGGCAAAAAATGATAAGGTTACTGCAATATCATCTGTAATTTATGCTGTTATATTATTCGTTTTGGTCACAGCAGTAGAGCTTAACTGCGAAGGCTATATTTTGTTAGCAATCGGCTTTGCTCCCGGCTTGGTAATTAGTATTACGGGTATCGTAAAAACGGCGCAAGTAAAAAGTGAGAATAAGATAAAAGCTAGTTTTATATTTAATATAGCAGGTTTGGTGTTATCGGTAGCAAACTTTATGCTTGCCCTTCTGAGCGGCTCGTTAATAATTCAGTAAGTAGCTAATCTCAATTTAGAACATAATAAAAGCTCCTGAGAAGTAAAAACTTCGCAGGAGCTGTTTTTATGGATGAGTAAGCTCACGCAGACGCTTTACACTGTCGGCGACAGCATTTGCAGCGGTGCGTATCTCCTCTTCGGTGTTATGATGGGACAGAGTGAGCCTTAATGATCCGTTAAGAAATTTCTGAGGAGTGCCTATAGCTCTCAGTACATGGGAGGGCTCGTTACTGCCACTGGCACAGGCAGATCCTGAGGAGCAGCATATGCCTGCAAGGTCAAGATTTAATACAAGGCTCTCGCCCTCTACGCCGCTAAAGGAAACATTAACGTTTGAGCAAAGTCGCTGTGTTGCGCTTCCATTAAGGCGGCTGTCGGGAATTTCTAGTAATAGCGATAACAGCAGGTCACGCAGTGATGAAAGCTTTGCAACTTTTTGGTACAGGTTTTCATTTGCAAGGGTGATCGCCTTGCCGAGAGCAACTATTCCGCCAACGTTTTCGGTGCCAGATCGCAGCCCGTTCTCTTGTCCGCCACCGTGCAGCAGCGCAGGTAACACAACACCCTCTCGGCAGTAAAGGAAACCGCTGCCCTTCAGCCCTCCGAGCTTGTGGGCGGAGCAGGATAACATATCTATATTCATGCTGTTTACGTCGATAGCAAGTGAGCCCACTGCTTGTACAGCATCGGTGTGGAACAATACTCCGTTTTCTTTGCAGAGCCTTCCGATATCAGCGATTGGCTGCAGAGTGCCTATCTCATTGTTTGCCGCCATTACTGAAACAATGGCGGTATCAGGGCTGAGTGCATTAGAAACAACATCGGCCGAAATGATGCCGTCGCTGTTTGGCATGATATATGTCACTCTGAAGCCGATGTTTTCGAGGGCTTTGCAGGTGTTCAGTACACTCGGATGCTCTATTGCGGTGGTGATGATGTGGCGCTTGCCCTCTTTTGCCATTATCGTGGCAGCTTGCAGGGCGAGATTGTTTGATTCGGTGCCACCTGAGGTGAATGATATCTCGTGTGGTTTTGCGCCTATTGCGGCAGCGCATTGCTCCCTTGCAGAAATGATCGCAAGGGCTGCTTTCCTGCCTTCTGAATGGATAGATGAGGGATTGCCGCAGGCTGAGAGAAAAGGCATTGCTGCTTCAAGAGCGGCGGGGGTGACAGGTGTTGAAGCTGCATTATCAAGATATATCATATAACACCTCTCAGAAGCCGATCAGTGCTTTCAGTGCAAACCACAGTGGAGGCACTAGCAATGCAGGCAGCATATTGATAGTTTTCATATCCTTGATGCCTAGTATTGAGATGCCAGATGCAGCTATAAGAAAGCCGCCTACAAGGGATATCTCAGGCATAAGCCCGCCCTCCAGCAGTACAGGGGCAAGCCAGCCTGCGCAGAGATATATGGCACCCTGCCACAAAAATAGCACGATCGCCGCCAGCATCATACCAAAGCCGTAGGTGGAGGCAAGTGCCATTGAGGTGACCAGATCCAGTGTCGCATTTGTGAGCAGGAATGTGTGATCGTTGTAAAGAGCGGCGTTGATAGGCCCGAGGATAGATAATGTGCCTATGCAGAACATAAGTATTCCCGTCGATAGTCCCTGTCCAAGATCGGATTTTGAGAACTTGCCAACAAGGGAGTTGAACTTATCGTTGATATCCAGTACAGTTCCAAGCAGGCTGCCCAGAGCTAGACTTACTATGAATAACACTGGGTATTCACTTTTGGACATATTTGTACAGATGGAGTTTACTCCAATTCCAATGGCTGCGAGTCCCATTGCATTATACAGCGCATCACGATATTTGTCGTTTATGCCCTTTCTCAGCAGTCCGCCGATTAGCGAACCGCATAGGATAGTTGCGGTGTTTACTATGGTTCCTAGCATTATTGTGTCCTTCTTTAACGTTTATTGGGTGGTGTTCCACTCTTTTTCGTAGTAGGCGAGTATCAGCTCTGTAACTCTGCCATAGCTGAGAGAGCCTTCCTCAACTCCCTGCACCTCAAGAAAGGTGTCATTTACATCGCCTGCTATCTCCCACGCATTGATATCGATATCGCCGGGGCCGTCCCAGATATTGACGGAAAATCTGTCGATATATTCGTTGCTTGAGTTGTAGTCTGCCAGCATTTCGGGGGTGAAGTCGGCGAACGTCTCTTCCCACATCTCGTAGTCGTGACAGTAGAGGTCGTTGGCGCAATAGCTGAAAGCCTCCATATAGCCTGAATAGCGATACTCCGGATATTCACTGTTTATACAGGAAAGAAACGCTAAAAAGTTGCATTCGTTCTCAAAGGCGATGCCTCTTGAGTGGGCGCTTTCGTGTGCGGCGGAGAATGGTATGGAATAGTCAGGCTGCTCGATGTTCACGTTGTTCTCGGCGAAAAAAGGAAAATACATACCGACAATGCCTGTATATGACCAGAAGTAGGAGAGCTGTACAGGCTTCTGTCGCCACGTGGCGGTGAACAGGAATGGATATTCCTCTGTCAGTGGCTTATAGCCGCTGCCTGCTCTGCTCAGTTCAGTGGTGATGCTCTCCGAGAATATCATACATCCATTTGAGTCACGCTTTACTTCGTAGCTCGCTTCTTTTGCGCCTTTAGCAAGCTCCTTGCAGACGGCTAGGAGGTGTTCAGCGGATTTTGGCGAGGTATCTAGCCCCATAGTCTGTTCCATCGGCAGGCGGTAGTAGTTTGAGCCGTGACATATCATATACATCAGCAGAGAAAACGATACAAAACCGCATAGAAAACGTCCTGCCTTTATCGCTGTCTTTCTTTTGTCATCGGAATTTCTCATGTGCTGTATAAACAGCACTATCAGAAATATGACCAGCGGCAATGCGAGTATCACCAGAAGCTCGGTCAGTGAAAATGGAACGAGAGATGTGATGAACCCTATGGGAATAGTGACTATTTTGAAGAGTCCTCTTGAAACGACATATTCAGTGAATGTAGGGAACATCGGCAACAAAAAATACATTGCTGCGGCTAATGCCAGCGGATAGAATATCCATGTAAGGCGAACAAACTTTTTTATGGTCATAGTGTGCTCCTTTACGATATCACGAGAGTAAAAATATACTATAATTATATATCAATTGCCTCTATACGTCAATGAAAAAACGAAAAAATCGAAAAAAAGAAAATTTTTTTCGAAAAAGACTTGACAAACAGTCTTTCATGTGATAAAATATATACGTTGTTAAGACAACAGGTGAATAAATGCAGGTGTGGCGGAATCGGCAGACGCGCTAGCTTCGGGCAGCGTCACGACAGTGCATTTATTGTGGAGCAACTCGTAATGAGTCCGCCTCGGGAGATTTCACCCGAGTAAAAATATGAAATCCAATACAAACGCAGGTGTGGCGGAATCGGCAGACGCGCTAGCTTCAGGTGCTAGTGATCGCAAGGTCGTGGGGGTTCAAGTCCCTTCACCTGCACCAGATTTAAATAATCCCACTCATAAGAGTGGGATTATTTAAATTGCAAACGCTCGGCTCCCAGTGCCCTTATGGCACTGCGTTTTTGCTTCGCGAAAACCGCTCAAGCTCGCGGATTGCACTTCGGGCTTGATTTCGCTTAATGCTATTTGCTGCCCAATCATATTGTGAAAATCTTTTTCGCTCAACATAGACAATAATAAAAAAGCACATCGTACGAAGTGCTTCAGCTTGTTGAAAACCCCATCTTTTCCCTACGGTCAAGATGGGGTTTTCAACAAGCTAAGATAAAATCTACATAAGTTTATGTTCGTTCAATGTTTACTAGCAATTTTGTAAAGTAAATATATTGTTTGTGATTTTGATATTGGTTTTTCTTTTTTAGGATGTACCAACCATTGGCTTTTTTGATTTTTAATATCAAACAACAGAACCCCAATGTTTAAATTGCGAAAGGTTTCAAGATTATTAAGTAGAAGCTTTTCTTTTTCTATTGGAAAAACTATAACGCTATAATTTGCAAAAGCCTTATACTGAAGCGCTTGGAAAATAGCCCGTTTCCAATTAGATAGTTTCAATTCAAATGCCCATATATCTCCGACCTCGGATTTGGATTGCCCAGACAAGTAGTAAAGATTTCCTGATTGTATTATCAAACCAACATCAATAAGTTCTTTTGTAGCTCTATAAAATGATGCATCAGATAAATTCGTCTTTTTTTGTAGATATTCTCTACTCCGACCAGATTTATACTTTAATATTGAAAGGATTACACTACTACTTTCTGAAGACGTAATTGAAATATTCGTGTATTTTTTTACCATTTCGGCAGACGTAATACCAACAAAATCAGCAATTCCCTGCTGACACATTGCCTCACTACTCAATATTTCAAATGATGGTATGCCTTTTATTAAAGAATTTTCTAGAGCATACTTGAATACATCCGCCATTTCGAATTCGGAAAAATCAAACATAAAATACTACACTCCAGTGGTTTTTTTAAATTCATTTATTGCATCAAACCATACACCTAAATGGTTATTGTTGGATTTGGAATCAAGTGTTGGGAGATATTTATTTACTATATCATAATTTTCAGATGCTATTTTGATTCTTTCAATTACATAGGCTATTTTATTACTAATTGTACCTTGTTGATCTATCTCTGATAATATTGAATTGAGTGTATGCCAATTATGTAAACAACTGATTTCATCAGTCCATTCAGTGTCATTTATGGTAGGATATACAATGGAATCAAAAGAAGATTTGGAGACGATTTGAGGAGTTACATTTTGTCGATTTAATGTTGACAATTCAGGAACCAACAATATTGAATTCATCAAAACTCTAGAAGTATATCGTTTTCTAGGCCGTCGGCCTCCCGACGAAGGTCTGAAATTTCCTTCTGAGAACATTTTAAGATTATTATACCATCCACAAGCAAAGTTTGAATTACCAGCTGCAGCAAGTGGGATAGAAATTAAGTCCGAATAGCCAATAATAGTTTCGAAACCGTTAATTTCAGAAAGTATATAAATCATATACATAATATTTGCAAGTATATCGGATGATATTACATTTGCTCTATCCATATTGCTGGTACGCTCGATTATGATATAAAATCCTTTGACATCAAATAAGCTAATTATATTTAAGAAATCTTCCAATTCATCACGATTTTTGAAGGCACTTTCATGTATGCAAAGAGACACCATAAGTTTTTCTGATGGAGTAGTTAATTCAATAGACTCATATGCTAGAGATAAGACGGTTTGACTTTCACGCCCATTAAAATTGTCGAAACTAATGGTAGGAGATAAATAATTAGACAGTCCTAATATTTGTTGAAAATCGATAACATTTTTTGCGTATTTGTGGATGTTAGAGGGGATAGAAAGTTGTGCTCTTGTTAACCCGTTTTCATAGTAAGGATAATCAATAAGTTTTCCTGCATTCACCTCACCTTGCATATTACATATATAAAACTGTGGATCAAAATACACTTCTACTTGTGAATGATTAGTTTGTAAGGTGCTGATATAATCTTTTATTTTGCCAATGGGCTCTGATTTTGGGCTAAGTACAACGCCAGATATATCCCCACAGTTTATTGCTTTTTCTATTTTATTAGCCTTACCATATCCATGTTGTGCGTATAAACTCATAACGACTCCTCCATTCCTTCTAGTAATTGATTAAATTCATTTATTAAAATTGAACATTTTCGATATCTTCCGTTGGGCTGCTTGTTTAACATGCGACATATGATATCACTCAATGGTTTTGGTATAGAAGCATCAATAATATTAGGCGGGACTACTGATTGTGTAACTATTTTTGTAAAAAGCTCATTGTCCGTGATTCCATATTCATAAAAAGGATGAATTCCTGTTATCGCACGATATAAAACTACTCCTAAGCTAAAAATGTCGGATCTGAAATCTAAATCTCTTTTATGCATATAATCTAATTGTTCGGGCGAAAAGTATAATTTGGTACCAGGTATACACCCGAATTGTGTTAGTGATCTATCATCCAAATCAAATGCTAAACCTAAATCAAGCAATACATTTGTACCATCACAAGCTCTCTTGATGATATTTTGCGGTTTGATATCTCTATGTACTTTTCTTAATTTCCATAATTCATCAATAGCGATTACTATATCTCTACCAAGTTTTATTGTATCTACTACACATAATTTACTCCTTGTTAAAATATCAGCAATGTTTTCACCGTCAATCCATTCTTCAGAATAAAAAAGAAGATTTTGATTATTGTGTATAACTGCCGACAATTCCAAAGAACTCATTTTTACTACATTCGGCGAATCAATCCTTCTCATAATATTAATTTCGCGTTCAACCCTTGATTTAATAGATTCAATTTTCAGGGCAATTGTACCATCCATATCATCTGATAAATTGTTTAAAAGTATAAACTTAACTGCACATTTCACACCATTTATATCGCAAGGAAACACTGTTTTTTGACCACCGTTTAACGAATCGCCCAAAACAGTACAATTGGGAATTATTTTTTCTATATCTATTTTTGATAATGAAATGGTATTCATTTGTCTCTCCTTAAAATATTCAGATAATAAAATTTTATAAAATCATTGATAGTAGTTAATGCCCAATGGAAAATTGCGTAATTTATCTAGAGCAATTGTGTTAATGACTAGTTCGTTTCAAGATAATTTACAAATGAGCTTTTATTAATTTTAACATAAAATGTATGAAATTGCAATAAGAAAACACTATTTGATGTGTGTAGTTTAAAGTATATTATTGCTTGTAAAAAGGTGCTACTTTATATGTTACTTCATCTAATAAAAGTTAGACTGTGATGTCAATCACAGCCCTTTTTCTATGTTCAGATTATGCTTATATAACCATATCAAAATCCTGCTCAATAATCAGCATCGAGCTGTTCTTGAAATCCCCGTTCAGTGTGAAATGTACATCTACCGACTTATCCTCGTTCTGATGTATCACCACCTCCTGCACCAGCATTCGCAGGTTGGCATCGGATATCTCTCCTTGCGTCAGAATCTCATCTAGCAGTACCGTGGTTTCCCTCAGCTCCTCCTGCTTTTGCCTGCACACTTGGTCATAATTGCGGCAGTCGGATATCCTATTCTGCAGCTCCTCAATCTCTTTTTCACGCTTTTCGATCATACCGTTGTAGATATCAGCTCGACTTTTATCAGATATTCTCTCCATGATTAAGTCCTCAATCTGCTGCCGCAGTGCGAGGATTTTTTCATTGTGCTGCTTTATCTGCAGGTCGTAAGCAGGCTTTTTCTTCAGCCAGCATTTGAGAATATCGGCATACTTTTCGCTGTTGACATGCACCTGTTCCCGTAGCAAATCGAACTCCTGATGTATCAGTTCGTCAAGCTGGCTTTCACGAATTCTGTGCGGAGTGCAGTATGCTTTTCCGTAGCGGTGATTGCTGTTGCAGGTGTACTCGACATATTCTCTGCCGTTCCATTTGCGTGTCTTTGCGATTAAGTGTGAGCCGCATTCGGCGCACTTTATCAGCCCAGCGTAACGATGAAGTTTTCTTCCTCCGCTGGAGCGTGGCTTTATTTCTGTCCTCTGCTTCAGTAAAAACTGTGCTTGATTCCAAGTAGTTTCATCGATTATCGATGGGCAAAAATTTTCGTGACGATACTGTTCCTCCACAGGGATTGTGGTTTTTGTTTTGTAAATTTTGCTCGTCACCGTCTTATGATTTACCAGCGTTCCGATGTAAAGCTCGTTTGTGAGTATCCTTTTAACCGCTGTCTGCACCCATAAATATTTTTTAGATATCTGCGGTTTCCAATCCGCAAGCCTTCTGTTTTGATAGTATTCGGGGGAGCGAACACCTCGCTCATTCATCAATCGGGCTATCGTAGTTAAGCCGTAGCCCTCCACATAAAGCCTGAACACCTCTCGAACATACTCGGCAGTTTCGTTGTCGATTTCTATCGTGTTTGTATTTTTGTCGTGGTAAAATCCAAGAGGAAGCGATAAGATCAAGCCGCTGCTTTTCTGCTTTTGACGGATACCGGCCTTGACCTTCCGGCTGATATCCTTGGCATAAAAATCATTAAAAATCTGTTTGAAGCCTATCAGCAGGTCGTCGTTTTCGTTGGCAGTATCGATACCCTCCGTCACTGAAATAACCTTGACATTGTTATCCCGCAGGTGGTCGATAAAGAGTGCAGTCTGCGTTCTGTGTCTGCCAAGTCTGCTTAAGTCCTTAACGAGTACTGTGTCAATCAAACTATCGCTGACTGCCTGTTCCATTTCTGAAAGACCTTTTCGATTGAATGTCATTCCCGAAACATTGTCGTCAAAGCTCTCTCCGACAACCTTATAACCGTTCTGCTCGGCATAGTCTATCAGTATCTGACGCTGGTTCTGCAGGCTGTTCATTTCGTCATCCTCATCTCGGGATAAGCGATAGTATAGCCAAGTTCGCATTTATACAATTTCTCCTTTCTGTATGCTGGTTCTGTGCTACGACACAGGATATCACAAGTGTTTTCGTAAGTCCAGCTAAACAGCTTCCTCGCAAGGATTTTCTACACTATCACTAAAATCACACTGTATAAACATCGGCACAATATCCGAATTCATATAATCGTCAGCCATACAATTCAAGAACCTTTCGAACATATCAGTATCGCCTGTGTAGCTTACTGTGACGAGATTAATTTTCGGTACTTCTGTTTTTCTTGACATCAATCCTCCCATTCATCATTCTGAAATCTGACCGCATCTCTGAAATTTATTACACCGTTTATATGCGAAACCTCATCAACGCACATACGATGCAGAGCATTCAAAGTGTCCTCACTGACCTCATTTGCGGCGGCAATGGTGTGGGCGAGCTTACCAAGCTCCACTGCAATCTTGAACAGATTACGGTTGATCCTAGCCTCTGAGCCATGCACTATTGCATCTACTGCGGAGGTTATTCTCGGTGCGAGGTAGTTTACATTTCTCTCCTGCAGCAGATATCCTGTATAGAACTTAACGGCCTTTTCAATGAACTCACTTTTAGAGCGGCAGTTGTCTGACTCGAAGATTGCATCCACCTTTTCCATTGTTTCGGGATATATCCACAGCGGAAAGCGTATTTTGTTGTCTGACCCCTCTGACTTTGGCTTAACTGTGCCATTTTTCTTAACTTGTGACTCCGAAATGTTTGTTGTTTTCAATAATTGACTCCTTTCAAAACTCGTGAAATTTGGCTTAGCGGTGGGCTTTGCCCGCCGCTGTGACTGGGGCGTGACCCCGCACCTTTAACTTGCATCAAAATCATACCCCCGAAATTGCTGAAATCTACTCTAAAACCGAGTGTACATCTGCTGTTTTGTGCTGTTTTCAAACTCGGGCAGAAACGGCTCAAATTTCGATTGTATTTCGCAGGTCGGGTCGTTACTCCTTTTCGGGTGAAACCTCGCTCAAATCGGCGGACAGGGGCGAAAATTTGCGAGGTTACCGTCACTCCAATTTCTACTGTCACCGCTGTGAAAGCGCGTTGTTAAAGGCTTTGCAGAAATTCGTGACAGTAAAACCCTAAATTGATACCCCCACTATTTTACCGTCACTACTGTCACCGCTGCAGGTGATTACAATAACTCTCTGCTTGTTGGTGCGTGTGGTCGAGATATCCACTCCGTAATCCTTTAGCGCATAAGCGTTCTGAATTAAATCCCTCGTCAGCCTGTTGGGAAATATCTCGTTTTCAAAATGCGATGTGAGTAAAGCTGCAAGCTCGGTTGCACTCCCTGAGAATGATTTTTGCCCTTTCATAAATTCGACTACTTTTTCAATAAAGATCTTGCCCTTATCTTCCTTTGTGTCAACAGCTTCGTCTGCAATCCAACGGTGAGTGCTGCTGTCGAATTTCAGTTCTATTTCTCGGTTTTCAATATCTCTGCCGACGCAATAAAGCGTAGCATTTCTTGAGCCACGCCTTGACTCCGAAAGAACAAAGCTGCCATCTACGCAGCCGCTTAATCCCGTTGTTCCCGAAATCATATTGAACGGGTCGGAGTCCCTTGTTTTTCTGAGATGATGAATGAGTACGATTGCAACCGAGTGTCTGTCTGCAATCTCCTTCAGCACCGACAGCTCCTGATAGTCTACCGCATACGAGGAGTCCGACGGACCTCGTATCTTTTGCAGCGTGTCGATGATGATTATTTTCGTATCGCTATGCTCGGTGAGGAACGCCTCTATCTGCTGCTCCAGTCCTCCGCCGATTGTATTCGCAAGCAGGGCAAAGTGCAGCTGCTCGGTGGGCTCATCGGTCATTTCGTATAAGCGATTCTGAATACGAATCCTGCTGTCCTCTAAACACAAATACAATGCTGTGCCTTGAACAGTAGAGCTTGACAGCACCTGTTCTCCCTTTGCAATACTGAGGCAGATATCCAGCGCCAGCCACGACTTGCCTATCTTCGGTGCGCCTGCAAGAATAAACAAGCCCTGTGTGATGAGATTGTCTACGAAAAACTCGATTGGCTTTAACGGCTGCGTCATAATTTCTTCGCAGCTAATGGTTTCTAGCTTGGTCATTTTTTCTCCTTTCGATTTATTGAGGGATTTTCCCTCTACCTTATACCGACATAACGGACAGCTTTTTATTCCTTGCTGAAATAAATTTGAACAAAAAAATCACCTGCTTGCGAGCAGGTGATAATTTTATTCGGTTTTGAGGAACTCTTGCAGACGAGTTCTGATTTTTGCTATTCGTTTTGAAACAGAGCCTTGGGCAATGCCTAGCCCCGCTGCAATTTCCTGTTGTGTGAATTTATCCAACAGCATTTCGATTATCTGTCGGTCAGTTCCATCGCAGGAATTCAGAAACAAACAAACATCCGCATTTGAAATTGCAGCTTCCTCCACATCTATGCGGTTATCGGCAATATCCAAGCTGCTGTTTTCATCAGAGCTCCTGATACCATCCAACGATACTGTCTGGATTTTGCTCCTCGAATGCGTCCACTTTCTGTCGTGGTCTAGCTTGGGGAAGTTCTGCGGCATTAGCTCATTAAAATCCGTATCGCAGGAGTGCTTCTCGGATACTTTCAGCAGAGCCTCATAGTCGATAGTTTTCATAAGAGCGCTGACGGTGTTCCGCAGATAATCATCTGGATTCGCACCGCTTTCAATAACAGGAGCAATAAAACTTTCGTTGATATTTTCTGCAACTCTGTCATCGTTTAGGACTTTCAGCACCTTATCTGCGATGAGGTTTTCCAAACGCAGCCTTATTGCCTCTGGCGGGAAATCTCCCGAGTAGCAGGAGGACGGGTGGTTTTGTCCCATTTCCTTTGCAATCTCGCTCCACTCTTCATCAATGAGGGAGCGTATGTAGCTGTGGAGTTCGGCGTCGATGGAGCTGTATTTGTCAAGGCTTATGGTGGGGTAGGTCGTGAAATCCTCTGCTTGTAGCTGCTCTCGTAGGAGTTCAAGGGTGATTTTTTCGATGTTTAGGAGGTTGGACATAATATACTCCTTTATTTCCCTTTTAATCAGCATTTGAAGTGACGCTGTTAAAAGTCAAACTTAAAACAAACTGATTGTCTTTACATTCTGTTTTCATAAATCCATTGTACTTTTCAACGACTGTATTGATATTCAATAAGCCAAATCCGTGGCGCAGTTTATCCTCTTTTGTAGTCGCAGGTAATGCAACATTGTCGGATATGTTGTTTACAGTGGGATTTTTCATTACCAGAATAAAATATCCGTGTCGATATCCGCCGTAAACCGAAATCTCTTTTTCACCTTCGTACATTCTGCTGGCTTCTATCGCATTATCCAAAGCATTGCTTAAGATAATACAGAGGTCGGTGTTGTTAATTGAAGTAGGTATCGTACCGCTGAAAGATATTTGTATTTTGTCTTTCTTTGCATTTTCCTGCTTATCAGTGAGTATTGCATCGGAGAGGTAATTGCCTGTTTTGTACAGAAAACTATCCGACGGGAACAGGTCTGACAGCTTATTAAGATATTCGGAAACCTCATCATATCTTCCTGAGCTAATCAGAGCTTGAATACAGTTTATATGATTGTTATAGTCGTGCTTGAATTTGCGAAGCTCTGTGTTAGCTTTTTCTCTCTGCTCATAATAGCTTATCTGTGCTTGGACTTGTTCTTCTAAAATGTGATTTAAATCACTATGATATTTTTTTGCCATTACACTAGCGAGGAGAGAAAGGAGAATTAAAATCAGACATAATACGACTGCGAGTGAAAAGATTTTTATCAATTCAATTTTTGACTCAATATTAGGCGTTTCAAAATCAGCAGTACTAACAAGACCACTTGAGATTATTATACTAATCAATACTAATATGAAAATGTAGTTTGGTATTAAATTTAGTGTGTTTTTGAAATATATATTTTGAGTTTTTTTGAATATGACAAATAATATTATTAATAATCCTAACCTTATAATTAGCAAAGCAAATAGGTTGAGCCATTCATGGTGTAGCTTTGTTTCTGAAGGAATTAATGTTTTGGTGGTGAAGTTTAGCAGTTCACACAAAAATTGAACTATCAATGCGGTACAAACAACTTTTATTGAGTACTCTTTATATACGATTATTACAGCTAAACAGAATTTTAAGTAGTTAGCTATTATCATTAACCATCTGAATATTTCAGACTGATCGTATACGGTTATATAAACAATTGCGCCTATTAGACTTATTACTATTGTAGATGCTATTATTTCTGTAAGTTTGATTCTATGTGAATTAAAAGTAAATATTTCAACCGCAATGAATATTGTTAATAAAAGTGTTATGTCGGCTATTATTTCAAAAATTACAACCCAAATGTTCATTATATCTCACCATTGTTAAATTTCAAAATATATTCATGAAATGCCTTTCTGAGTGATGGGAGATACTTGCGACTGATATATGCATTAGAACCATCATCAAACACTATATCGGTGCTATCATGAGACTGTATGTGAAGAAAAGATACTAAATAAGCTTTGTGACAACGAAAAAACTTTTCACTAGGAAGATCTTTTTGCACCTCTTTTAGATTTTTCAGTATTTCATAATCCTCATTAACGGTATGTATTATAGTATGGTTTTTACGAGCTTCTGCATAAATTATTTCAGATATCTTTATCCTAATAGTCCTTTCGTGTGTTTTATAAACAAGGAAATTATCTGCATCAATCTCCGCACGGTAATCATCGAGAGCTTTGAACAGTTTTGTTTTTTCAATAGGTTTCACCAGAAAACGATAAGCCTTTACCTCATACGCATCCATTGCAACATGTGCATAAGAGCTTACAAATATGATAGTACTATCGGAATTGCAGTTACGGAGTTTCCTAGAAGTTTCAATGCCGTCTAATCCCTCCATTTGAAAATCCATAAAAATAATATCAAATTCCTTTTCCGAATTATATAATGACTGTCCATCTGAAAAGCAGGTGTACGAAAAATCCAAATGCCTTTCTATTGAATACTCTCTTAAATGTTTAAGCAATTCTCCTTGCCAAACCTTCTCATCATCACATATCGCAATATTCATATTTATCTCCTGAAAAGTTTTTTTACATTATAGCACTTTATTTGATTATTTTCAATATATCTCTACAAGATTTACTCAAAAACTCCTGTTGTCAAGATAATTATACTTGATGTTAGAATTCCATTGAATTCAGATTCTCGTTAAGCTATTCTATAAACACTAATCAGTGATATGGAGGTGTTTTGAGTGAGCTTTTGGGATATGGTTCTTTATTTTATCTTGGGAGTATAATAGCAAATGCAATTTCTTGAACGGCAAATATATATGGCTGAAAACCTGTTATCTTACAGGGCTAGAGTAGACAGCACAGAAATGCGCGGTATGCTGGCTTATGCCGAAAGAAATCTTGATGCAATGAACCTTACTTTAAGCGGAAATGTTATTTTGAAAATCTGCGAAATAATCGAAGAAGAGAGTAGAAGAATATTCGGTATTGAACTGCTGTTTCCTGTGGACAAGCCGTTTGAAAGCAAAGGTCAGTGCATTTACAAACCAATATTCAGGCTTGAAAATGCTGTATCCTCCCGTTTTTACGGTAATTATAGTATGATGCCTGAAATAGAGGAACGGGTTTTTGAGTATATCAAAAAAAAACATATGCTACCTGTTACAGAAGCATATTATGTCATTCAGCAAGCCAGCGGATCAGATGAGTGCTTTGATATTTATGTTGGCATTAACAGCAATGTTGTGTAAACCCAGCCATATTTCCCACGAAATGATTTTCGTGGGATTTGTCTTTTTATCACGAAAAATATACCAGATGTTAGATATCCATTGATATATCCTCCGAAAAGTGACAAAATATATCCGCACCTCTCTTTATCGTGCTAATCGAGTGAAGAGGGGTATCAATAATAATGGAGGGTTTATTATGAATACAAAAGCAATAACTATGGGTATTCGGCGAACTGTATCGGGAATAATTGCATCGGCTATAGCATTCTCTGCTATTCCCACTATGGCAGCAGAAGTCGAGAATTATCCTTACACACTGTTCGCAGCATCAAGCGAAGATGGCGCAATTACTACGACTGCTTACAATTTCTGTGTAAACGGAAATGTATGCACAAATGGTACAATTGTAGCTAATGGTAACCTGAATGTCAATGGCACTAAAACCGAAAATGCAGGTCAGCATATGATCTACATTTTTGATAAGATCGATACAAAGTATTTTACAACAGACAATGTCGACGAGCACACCGAAGATTATGTGCTGGATGAGCTCAACATCAACATCGATGTTCCCACAGAGGTGCTTGGCGAGACTGATCTCACAGGAAACATCAATATTAACACTGCGCTGAAGTCTTTTGAGGATATTAATCTGTTTGGAGAGGTCAAGAATACAAACGATTCTGTTATATACTCCAAGTACGGAGATATTATCATTGACAGCACAAATGTCAACCTCAACGGACTTGTATATGCTCCGTTTGGAGATGTGGAGATCACAGCACAGAACCTCAACCTCAACAATGTTGTTATTATTGCTGACAGCATAACATTGGATTGTCCGAATGTCAATGCGAACTACAGCACAAATGCAGGAGAACTCGTTGGTACTGTCTCTGAAGTCCTGAATATACCTAAAGATGAATGGCAGTATATGAAGGACGAAAACGGCAATGGTCTCCCTGATTTCTTTGAGGATATTGAGAACTGGGGAAAGTTTGCTGACACCGATGGTGATGGTTTGCCTGATAGCATTGAGGAATATCTCGGAAGCGATGCTAATAATATAGATACCGATAATGATGGACTGAATGACTATTATGAGGTCTTTGGTACATATACAGACCCTGTATTGGTGGATACTGATGAGAATGGCACTACCGACGGCGATGAGGATTTCGACAAGGACAGTCTAACTAACCACGAGGAATTCTTAAACGAAACATACCCCTACACCGACGATACAGATTGCGATGGACTTTCTGATGGCGATGAGTTCAATGTATATAATACAGATCCTCTTACATCAGATACCGACGGTGAAGGTTTACTTGACGGTGATGAGATCGTGCTTGGCACTGACCCGCTTGTGCAGGACACTGACGCCGACGGAACACTTGACTGCGACGAAAAATTCAATCAGATATTTACACATAAAGTGGCTAATGAAGACTGTGCTGTCACAGAGGTTTTGGTAACTATGGATTGTACTGGCAATATCAACAGAACAACTGCCATTGAAAGCGTTATGGGCAAAGATTACCTTTGCACCGAAGTTGTAGGTCTTGTTGGCGAGCCTTTTGAGATTAAAACAACATCTGAATTTGACACTGCGACTATTACATTTAAGTTGGATACTGAAAAGCTTGGAGAAGACGAGTTTGACAATCTGCTTTTTTTATGGTATGATGAAGAAAATGATGAATTTGTCGAGCTTGAAACTATTTATGATGAAGAAAATAGCGCAGTGAGCATCGTTACCACTCATTTCAGCAAGTATATGGTTGTAAATAAGCTTGAATGGTTTGAAGCTTGGAGAAATACACCTTCATATCCAAGTGCAAGTGATATCCCTATTGACACTATACTTGTTATTGATGAATCTGGAAGTATGAGTAATAGCGACATAAAAATGGCTACTGATGCAGCAAGCTGCTATATTGCTACTATGCGAGAAGGTGATAGAGCAGCCATAATTGCCTTTTCATCATCGGCTAATGTAATGTGTCATTTAACCGATGAGACCAATAAACTGCTTAATGCTTTGTCTTTTATTCATGCTGGTGGCGGAACAGACTTTAACAAAGCAATAAGCAATGCCATTTTGGAATTCGACGATGCCGAAAGCAAGAAAATGATCATTTTTATGTCTGATGGTCAAGCGAGTGTTTCGAATGATGTATTAACAAGCATTAAATCAAGTGATATAATCATTAATACTGTCGGTTTGGGAAGTGCCAATCAAACTGTATTAAGAGAAATCGCTAAAGCGGGCAATGGATTATACTATTATGCAATAACTGCAGATGAGTTATCTGGAATTTACGAAGAAATAAGTATGGCCGAATTGATAAACTCGGATGATACTGATTCAGACGGATTGTATGATGTATATGAAACACAAGGTATGATGATGAGTAATCGAAAAGTCATTTATACAGACCCACTGAAAACCGATACTGATGGTGATGGATTGACAGACGGCGAAGAAATTAAGCTTTCACATTATGATATTGAAAATAAAGCTTGGGTATTTAAGATGATAACAAATCCGTTGGCTGGTGATTATCAAGATAGTGGTGTCTGCGATTATGATAGGGTAAATAACACCAATGTTTACGGAACTTCGTATTTAATCTCGGTGATTACAGGTCTTGAAGCCATTGATGCTCCTGTGGGAACTATAGCATATGCGTATCCTAATAGCATAAGTGGCGAAGCATTTGCATTTCGAGAATTAAATAGCCCCAATGAACACTATTATGCGAAGGCCGTTGTTTATGCAAATGGAGAGTACTGGCTCAAGGTGCAGTCTAGGGATTTATATGGCGTTTGGGGTTATATTCTTGTAGATAATAAATCGGAAAACTCATTTAATTATTTAATACAAAATAACTGGCTTTGGAAATTATCACATGGTGATGTCAAAGTGCCGTATTTTTGTAATGCTGCTTGTAGTGATATTAAATATCAACACACAAATGAAGCAGGTAGAGCAGATAAGATAGAGATAGATGAAAGGTTACTTATTTATATTTTAGATAGTTGCAATAAGGTTAAATCATTATATTGTAGTAGTACTAATTTAGGTCAAAACGGTGATGATATTAAACGAATAATTTCCAAGTATTTGACTCCTGAATTAATCATTGCTATTAGTGGCACTGAATCTGGATATTTTCTCACTACAGAGGGAGGAGGATTAGGACTAACTCCCGGAGGAGTGAAATATATAGGTGGTATGATTGGTGCCGAAGGACTTAGCACAAATTTTGATGATTATGAAGGAGATTTGAAAAATAGTATATACGCTGGAACAGTGATGATTGCTAATAATATAAAATATTCATTGCAAAATCAAAGCTATAGCGTCTATGATCACGATGGTAATGTATTGGGTGCACAAGTTCTTTTTAATGCTTTCTATTTTTATGGTAGTGGTACTAATACAAGAAACTATTATGGGTATATGAATAATGGCGAAGCTGGTATGTCTTCTGGATATAAAATGTATATTTATTCAACGATTTGTGAACAGGTTGGTTCTAAATGTGCAATTCAGTTCGGAGAATATGATGCAAGAATTAGTGCATTAACCTGGGCTGATGGCAAGAATCGTTGGAAATACACTTTTAGCGAAGATAAGCTATACTAATGTGTGTATAAGACTTTAGTTCGTGTGAAACAATTGTACGCATAATATGATTTGTTTCAAATTTGATAACAATCAATTGATTTGTTTTATATGGTTGAATAAGTTGGCTATTATTTAATACTCGAATAATAGCCTGCTTGTTTGCCCACAGTATTAACATCAAACCAATGGGGGTTTATTTTGAAGAAAACAATATTATTGCTAGCGTTTATCTTTATAATAATAGCATTAGTTGGATGCAACAATTCTCAACCAACAGTGGAAAATAATAATGAGATCATTTATTTTTCTGACTATGTTAGCGATATCGTCGAAAAGCCTACAATTACTACTGAAACAAAAAGCATAAATACAAGCCTTAACAATGATGATAATCCACCATCAGATACTGATGCAGAAGGAACTACGGCTGTGCAGTGTCCTAATGAACAGTACATAACTGAACAACAGAACTATGGGTATGAAGGAATTGAATTATCGGATGTCTCAATTGTTTCGGAATACGAAATAGATGCTTATTGTGATATGATTATCAATAAATGGGATACGGAGATTAAGGCGCAAAATCTGAATTTACCAACCGGTTACAGCCTTATGGGGGAATATGTATTTATTGAAAAAATGCCGCAGGAATACCTTGGTCAAACTGACTATATCATTATGAACGAAAATGATTTTTGTGTGCTTTATGATGTTCATTCCGAAGGGAATCCGCTGATGTTCATATACGACGAGGATTTATACATTTATGATCATTACTTAAAAAATGGAATTATTCATTCGGCTTATGCGATATATGATCTTACTACCGAAAAAGTAGAAAGAGTTTATGTCGAACTATATAACTTAGGCGATTCAAAGGCTCCGTTTGATATAATTGCTGAAAATTTGTATTTCAATGGGTTTGAAGATGTTGCGGAAGATATTAGATCAAAAACCGATACATTATTTCAGATAAAATATACTAGCTGACAGTTTGATGGAAGATGGTGAGTTTCGTAGTTGTACCGCATTTTGATGATAGAGTCAATTGGATAAAACATATATTAATATTGGACATCAATTTACTAATGAATGTTCTGATTGCAATTAGTAGAGCTGGCAATTATAATATCAGATTATAATGATATTTGTCGTTGATAATACATATACAAATCCCGTGTTGAAATGCGGGATTTGTCGCTTTATCCCAATTTTTATACCGTTTATTAGGTACATGTTGAATAAAATTGTCGCTTTTCGTATAATAAAACTTGAGAACTTGTGCATTAGTGTTTTGGTAAGGAGATATCAAATGAAACCTAGAAATTTAACATCCGTTTATGAGGGCGCCGTAGCAATTGAAAAGTTGGAGTGTGATATTGATAAGCGTTTTAAATCGTTAAAGATACACGAAATCAGAAATCTGGGTTCGTTCCTTGAAATAATGTCCGCTAATGGGTGTGGTATATCGCATTTTGATGGTTATTTCGTTGGGTATACCATTGCTCAGATTAGCAAAGAATTTGATTTTCTGCGCTTTGGTACAGATTACATTTTGGACATCGAGATAAAAAGCGAACTTAAGGTTGCCAACAAGCTGCAAAAGATACATAAGCAGATGAAAGAGAACTATTACTATCTTAAGTTCTTAGGCAAGCCTATAAAAATATTTACCTATGTAGAAAATGACGGATTCTATGAGTATGACAAGGAAACGGAGCAAGCAATTGAAGTAGAACCCTCTGTTGTAGCAGCTAGTATGATAAGCTGCAAGGTTGATGATACCATTGATCCAGCAAAAGCGTTTGTTCCATCAAATTATTTGATTTCGCCATTTAACTCTACTGATAAATTTATCCATAATGAATATTTCTTGACTGGTGCACAGCAGAAAATTAAAGATGAAATACAATGTGAATTAGCTCAGAATCCGTTCATGATTTTCTGTATTTCTGCGAATGCAGGAACGGGCAAAACGCTTCTTACTTATGATATTGCAAAGCAACTGATAGCATTGGGCAAAAAAGTTTTAATGGTTCACTGTGGCAAGCTCAACGAAGGGCATCTTATATTGAGAGCAAAGTATAATTGGGATATTCGTTCAATAAGAGATATTCCTAATGCTGCAGAGTATGAACAATTGGAGGATTTTGATTATATTTTTGTTGATGAATCTCAAAGAATCAGAGAACTGCAACTTAAGGCTATCATTTTGAAAGCACAAAATAGTCGCATCCCAATCATTTTTTCTTTTGATACAAAACAGTACTTACGCACAGGCGAAACGACCAACATTAGTGAATATGTAGAACATCATTATCCGAGTATTCAGCTTTCTACTAAGAAATTGACCAATAAAATTCGTACTAATAAGGAAATGGCTTCATTCATTACAAATCTTATGCGCATTGGCAAAGGTAAAGATCATTTGAATTATGAGGCAGTGACGGTTGAATATATGGATACATTGTCAGAAGCAAAACAATATATCAACTTTTTGAGCGATAACGGTTGGACTCCAATCACCTATACAACATCAAGCATTAATCCTGAATCGTATGCACAGCTAGCTCATATATGTGATAAAAACGCACACGATGTCATAGGTCAAGAATTTTCAAAGGTGGTAGTCGTAATGGATGATAACTTCAAATACAACGAGCAAGGAGAGCTTATGTTCAGAAATAGCTATTACAGTGCAGATGGTATGCTATATCAAATTGTTACTCGAGTGGTTGATGAATTAAAAGTTGTTGTTTTAGATAACCCTGAGCTTTATTTGAAATTACTTGAAATTAAGGCTATGGGCGAATAAGTAGCTTTAGATAATTTACTGGTTATTCCAACTCGGTATCACATTATTAGTATTAACTAATTAAAATTAAGCAATGCACCATTTCTCCTACAGTGTTGAAATACACTTTTGTTAAATAGAGTATTGCTTAATTCCATATGTTAAAGGAAAGGAAGGTGATAAAATGGATAACTTGAAAAGAATACAACCGGAAGATCCGACCAAAATCAATGTAAATCAGGTTTGGGAAGTTGAATATTGGTGCAGTAAATTGCATTGCACAGAGTCCCAGTTAAGAGATGCGGTCGAAGCTGTTGGAACTAGTGTTGAGGCGGTGAAGAATTATTTGAAATAATAATTTTCACTATTATGACGCTAAGGTGCAGTCGGAGTGTAAATTTGCGCAAAAAAACTCCCGAAAAGGATAGGGCTGTAGCAAAACTACAGCCTCTATTTCAATCCGATTTGTAATAAAAACAAACGAATATATGGGTATAAATGTGGATTGATAATTCCACAACCCTATAATAATTATTCTCTAGCGGAGGCAGTATGAAATTATTAAATGAACAAATGAGAACTAATCATTCTATTATTACATTGATTATTGGAACTGTATTTTTAATTATTTCGATTGTTTTAGGTGCATTTGGTATAGATAGCGACATATTAACAATGATTGCTTATTATGGGTTCTGTTCAGCTCTTTTCGTTGTTGGAATCGCTCTTATGATATCTACTTTAAATTTAACTAACAAAGTGATAATAGCTATTCTGGTGTTTTTTTCAATACTTATAATTGTTGTTGTATTGATAATTGAAAAGGCTCAAATTGCATTCCTATGTTTTTTAGGTATGCTTGTACTATTTGTTATTCTTAAAATATTCAGCAAGGTTGCATCAGCCGTAATTACTTTTTCCTTAGGTGTTATAGTACCTATTGTGCTATGGATAGGTTTATCACATTGTTTAGATCTATACTTATCTCTTTACATCAGTATTACTTTGTACTTTTTGATTTATTGTGTGTTTGGTGTTTTTGTCAACCAAAAACTACTAAAACATATATTTGCTCACAAAGATGCAGATAAACAGTATGACTATAAAGAATTGCGAAATCAGATAAATTTATTATATGCTATTATTTTTATTGGGCTAAATATATACATATTATTTAATCAAGATAAGCAACCATATGTTGATTTAGCTACAACGGTTATAAATGGCGTAATTTCGGGAGTATGTATTGCAACTGTTGATTGGAATGCACTGCTGTGGAATAAGAAGGCGGAATAATTTCACTATCGTGACGCTATCCTCAGGTGCTAGTGATCGCAAGGTCGTGGGGGTTCAAGTCCCTTCACCTGCACCAAATAAAACAGAGGGCTGATAAACAGCCCTCTGTCTTTTTTGTCCTATATATTTGGGGTGATCATATTAAAAATAGCAAGAGCGGTATCGTTATGAACGATACCGCTTTGCAGTTAGGATGATAAGATTTTAGTTATTCCAAGGTATCATGATAGTTGTCATCAACAAATATCTGTGGAAAACTCTGATCTTTCATAGAGTCCTTATATGCATTTACCCACGCATATTTAACTATCTCGCCAACACTGTTGTTGACAGCCTCAAAGTGCTTTGTCGCACATCTGATCTTGATCTTTTCTTCATCGGTAAGATCGCCTGCATCTTTATCAAACTTGGTTTCAGCTATGAAATACATAGCGATTTCTTCGTCGCTCTTCTGATATACTATCGCCCAGTCGGGAGAGTAGTTTCCTGCGGGAGTCTCTATTACAAAACCGCCCTTTTTCATCTTGGTATATAAAAGGACATTAGGATCAACATCCAGCTTCTCTGCAAATTCCTTTTCACCCTTGCTGTCAAACTTATACTTTAGATTCATAGCTTTTCTATGTGCAGGATCTGGAGTGAACAAATAGCGTATTTCTGCCTCGTTACCGATCTTGTCAACCTCGAATATATCATTTTCAGTAGCACTTATGCCGTCAATAAGCTGTGCAGTAAGAAATTTTCTGCTCTTGAAATCTACAAGCACCTCATTAATGATGCCAATAGCTTCTTCGAGGTAGTCCTGATTGTTTATCTTATTGCGTGCTTTTTCAGATAGCTTATTAATTATCTTGACAATAGCAAGTCTTGGCAGCATTGTGTGCATCATAATGATATTTACAAGCTCAAACAGAGGACGGACTTCATATTCATTAGTATAACTGCTACTATCCTCAACCACGCTATGAGCATCGTTCATCTGCATTTTGCGAGAGTCGTTAAAATCAACCGCTGCATTAGTTACTTCAAACTTGATGTAATCATTTCTCTTTGCAAGCTGTTGTTCAATTTTTGCAGATGTGGTGCTGATAAACTCATCTGTATCTATCTCGTAACGATATACTGAACGCTTTTGTAGTATAAGCAGGAGCTTATGATACATCTTACTGAACTCACCCTCTGTAACATATTTCTGCTTATCATTTACAAAGGTTTCTTCATCACCGTTAGCAATATCGACCTTTCTACTGCCCTTGTCCTTCATAACCTCAATAAAAGTCTTAATGATATTGTTAGAGTGCTCAATAAGAACAGGATCATTAAACAAAATAGCATTGAAGTTTTCGGCATCGTTAGTGAGTACGATCTTGCCCGATTTTTCAATTTTTGCCGTACCCGAAGCTAGCAATTCACGCTTGAATGCATCACAGGCTTCTTCAACTTTATCAGCAGGAACACCAGCTTTAAGCATAGTGGTCTTGATTACATCTGCACTGACTTCATTCTTGTTAAAACCAGTAGAAGCATTGTAATCGCTCTGTAAGCTATCGGCAAAGTGATCGTAATAGTCATTAGCAACGATAGTAAGCTCGTTTATGCTATTGTCATAGCATCTTGCTCCTGCAATATCAACAGGTAATCGCAGACCTCTGCCGACCTCTTGCTTTTTGGCAATATCACTGCCGCCTTCTTTTAGCGTTACCAGCACGAACACATTAGGGTTATCCCAGCCCTCACGCAGAGCTGAATGAGAGAATATAAAGGACAATGGCTCATCGAAGCTGATAAGCTCATCCTTTCTGTTCAGAATAAGGTCTATACCTCGGTCAACATCCTCCTGTGCCTTTGCTTTTAAGCTGATGTCTTCGTCACTTAATTCGCTGTTCCAGCCCTCTACCTCAACTGCCTTGTTCTTCTTGTCAACGGCGAAATAGCCCTCTCTGACTTGCGAAACAGGGACACTTTCATCAAGAATAGCAAATTCCTTTGGATATTCTTTTAGCAGACCCAGTGTAATGAGATCACGCTCTTTGCGTATCTTCTCAAATACTCGGTCAAAAATACGCAGATATTCACCTCTTCCATCCTCGCTGTCGCCACGCACCTTTGCAACAGAATCAACAAAAAACAGAGTAAGCACCTTTATCTTCTTTCCGCTTGCAAGTATATCAGCCTGCTTCTGAATATGTGCCTTTATAGCAATATCCATCTGCTTTTCTACTGCGACAGAATGATCTATTTCATCGTTGCTTTTTGTTTCATCAATATAGAGGGTATCTCCGTCGGAGGTACTTATCTGCAAAGCCTCTCCCTTTCTAGGTTGAGCTGCTATATACCAGTTGTGATACTGCGGAAGACCGCCTGACAGTTCCTCTAATGACGCTCCGCTGTCAACATCGAACTTGGCACAGCGGATATTTTTGCCCTGCTCCTTACGGAATATCTCTATCCTCGCCTGCAAGGCTTTTGTAAAGCCTACATAACGAATATATGGGAAATTCTTGGGTGTTAGGCTGTGGACGGTAGTTACCTTTATCCCCTTTACAAGCTTCTTTTTGTATGCGTCATAGGAGTCCAGCTTGTATATAGGGTTATATAGGTTTTTATGGGTGGCCGAATAACGCAGTATCATCGGAGGATTAAGCTCCTCGATGGCAAGCATAGATGCTGTCTTTTTCTTACCGTCGCCATCAAGTTTCTGTGGCTCGTCTATGATAATGATAGGTGCAATGTCCTTTATATCATTCCACACCACAACTCCGCTTTCGCTGGGCTTTCTTAAACGATTCTGCTCCTTGTTAAAGGAGTGATTTGTGATAAGCATAATAGAAAGATCAGTGCTTTCCACCAGCTTTGCGGTAACAGTATCGGGGGATACATTCTTGTCAAAGACAAAATAATGCTTGGAAATATCAATATTATTGAATTTAGGCTTGAAATAATCAGCAAAGGTCTCTATCGACTTTTTCACACCCATAAGGATAGGGTTAGACGGAACAACGATAATGAACTTTTTGAACTGCCCGCCGAACTCGCTCCATAAACGCAGTATAGTTTCAAGATAAACAAAGGTCTTGCCTGTACCTGTTTCCATCTCAATAGAAAACTGCGGTATAGAGCCTTTGATCTCGCTGTCCTTGAACAAGCCATTTTTGTACTGGATATTCTGCAGATTCTGCACAAGTCTTGTGCCTGCATTAAAACGGACATTTGCTTCGGGGTGACTATCGCCAAGGGTGAGCTGTGTTCTTTTGGTGCTGTATATACTGCTTACTGCGTGGCGGTCAATGCTTTTAAGCAGGTCAATAACGGAGTTTACAGCATCCTGCTGATAATCAAGCTCCTCTATCTGAAATCTGATCTTTTCGCTCAAAGCTGCTCACTCCTTAAATAAATTCTACGGTGTAATTGCTGAATTTGCTCCTGCGCCCTTTACCGCTCTGATGGCTGCGGATAAGTGCGGATAGCTTTCTGAAGGACTCATCTTTAAGGGCAATATTATCACCGAAAGCACTGTCACGCAGCACAAATTTAGCAGGTGTAGGCTCGATAGCAGCAAGCTTTTCTACCAGTTCATCGGTTATCTCGGTGTCAAGGCAGACAACTACCGCATCAGCAAACATATATGTGCGGTCGCTCACATCTGTTCTTGTTTCAATAGGTGTTGAAAGCGGAATACCATACTGACGCAGCATCACTTCATACACGACATCGGTGTCATTAAAGCCTGCGGTAAAGTCGAGCCTGTCCTTTTCATCATCTGTGTAGTTCAGGTCGAGAAGACTCTGTATTTCTTCATCGTCAGCGGTATTCCAGCGGATAGTAGTGCCGCCTACTTCAAACACCTTAAAACCATCATCAAACACAGCGTCAGGGTTGTCCTCGTGTATTTTTTTAGCGGCTCTGCGGATGCGCTCTTTGCCTAACTCACATATAGTTCTGTAGCCTGCCTCGTATGCTTCGGAATATTCGTCTTTAGGTATCTCTTTTCCGTTTTTGTCTATGGTGTATGTGTGCTCGTCAAGCTGGATGAGGATATATTTGCGCTTCGCTCCATCGGCGGCATTCTGCTTCATTACTGCATGAGCCATTGTGGCAGAGCCGCTGAAAAAATCGAGAATGATATCATCGCCGCCAGTGAATGCTTCAATATGCTCAGCACAGATATCTACTACCTTTGGGGTGTCAAATGGGATGCCCATCTGAGCTAACAGCTCTGTATCGCTTCCTCCGTAATAAAGCAGGGAGGGGATATTTTCGTACATATTTTCTTTTAGGAGATACTTGCTGTTGGGGATAGTGCTTTCATCCTCGCCGAATAATATCCTGCCCTCTTTTAACATCTCATTCATGGTTGAGGGGGGATTTCGCCAGCCACGCTCGGGAATTGGACAGGGCTTGTTGGTAACAGGGTGGATAAGGGGAATAAAGTACTCGTCGGGAGCTTTCTTTTTATTTGGCCAGCTCATTGATACAGGTCTGTAGACATCCCCGTTTTCATCGATGTTGTTATAGGCTTTCTCGCCACCGCTGAATTCGTGCTGTTTTTTGAGCCAAGCCTTGAAATCTGCGTTTATCTGCTCCAATGTGTATTCTGATGACCTTTTTGCGTAGAGCTGAGCCGCTTTTTTCAGTATTGCGTCTGCGTTTTTCTTTGGACGCTGTATCTTGTTTTTGCCGGTGAGAAGTGCTTTGTTTTTGGCATAAACAGCTATGTATTCATGCTGATAGGAGATGCCTTTTGAGTCGCCCTTAGGGTTTCTTTTATCCCATACGATAGTGCCGAGGTCGTTTGCGTCATTGAAGATATCCGCAAGCAGCCTTTGGAGATTAGTGATCTCGTGCTCATCCATGTTTACCATGATGATGCCGTCATCTGCAAGGAGCTCTCTAGCGACCTTTAGCCTTGTATAAATAAGATTCAGCCACATTGTATGGTATCTTGCGCTGTCCTTACTCATCTTTTGCATGCGTTCTCCGTTAATGATGTCACCGGACAGCTTTCCCAGTTCCTCCTCGGAGAGGGTAAAATCATCCCTGTAGATAAAATCCTTGCCTGTATTGTAGGGAGGGTCTATATATATCATCCTTACACTGCCACGATAGCTGCGGCGCAGCAGCTTCATGGCTTCGAGATTGTCGCCCTCGATGTATATATTTTCGGTAGTATCAGCATTCACGCTATCCAGTGGCTTAAAGCGCAGCGACTTGCCGTAAAGATCAGCCTGTGCTTCCTTTTTTGCTGCCTGTTTTCCCGCCCATGTAAAGGCATAATGCTCTGTGCCTGCCTCGGCAAATTCACCCATTTCTTCTTTCAGTGCTGCAAAGTCTACTTCACCGTCTTTTATTGCTTCGGGGAAATACTGCCCTACAAGCGACAGGAAGATTTCGGTGTTGGTTTTCGGGATGGTATCTTCACCTAAAATGCCTTCTGAGAGCTTAGGATATTCGTTCATTTTGGGTTCCTCCTATGTTATATTTGACAGCCTACTGTCAGGAGATATAATGACTACGTTGAATTAAATGCTTATTACATTATACCACCGCTGAGAGAATAAATCAATGCAAAATCGGTACTGTTGGAATTATTGTAGGGTCACTGAGATTTTTACTGTTGACGATGTGAGGGTATTGTGCTATACTTAATTAAGAATGTTGTATAATGTCAGATTTGCAGGAGCTGAGGAGGTAATGCTTAATGGGATTTTATAAGTATAATGCGTTGTGCGAATATGCAAATGAGCAATCGCCTGAACACTTTTATTTCGCCAATAACGATGTCTGGATATTATTGTATGGAAACAAAGCCGACAAAGCAGCAAAGGTGCTTGCCCTTGTATCTGAGGTGGATAATGACAACGACTATAACAGCACCACATTCCTTGAAAAAGAGAGAGTCGCAGCAGATATGGTGAAGTATCTTTGGGAGAAGAGCAAGGATATCACTTGTATCGCATTCAGATATATGAAGGGTAGTTTTTCCGAGTGCAGGTCTTTGAGGGGGGCAGTGCTGACACTGGAAGAGCTGTATGAAAAATTCAAAAACAGCGGCTTGGAGGTGGCGTCTTCAAAGGCTGGCAAGGATGTAAACAAATACACCTCGGGTGATTTTCACGACTGGCAGAGGGAGAACATGGGCTCTAAGATCATCGTTACAGATTTTGATCTTATCGGGCTTGATGATAACGGCAGACCCGAAGTCGTGTATGAACTGAAGCGTTCAAAGCGGCACATAGATAAATGGGTGCCTTATCCCGATGATTTCAGCAACTTTGAGATGCTGATGGGATTCTGCGATAGGGCGAAGCTTGATTTTCTGCTGGTGTTCAACCATTACAGCCAGAACGGAGAGCGTCAGAAGGATGATCTGACAGCCCTTGCTGCTTTTTATTTCAAGACAACGTCAACAGGTGTGCTGCAGCATATAAAGATAGGCAAATATACACCCGACAAGCTTATTGATAAGACGATCCTTGAGAAATACAGGAGCATTGTTGATGATCATATATCCACTAATTGACACTGGCATATACCATAATATAATAAGTATAACGGAAGCACGGCAGAAAGGAATTTAATCATGAATGTTGGAATATTAGGAGCAGGATCTATAGCTCGTAAGATGGCTTATACAGTGAACCGTATGGAGGGAGTGACACTGGCTGCGGTAGGCTCACGTGACAGTGGCAGGGCGGCAGCATTTGCGGAGGAATTCGGTATTGCTGCGGCTTATGGAAGCTATGAGGAGTTAGTGCAGGATGATACGCTTGACCTCATTTATATTGCAACTCCCCATTCACGTCATTATGAGGATGCGATGCTTTGCTTGAAAAACGGCAGGAGCGTGCTTTGTGAAAAGCCTTTCACCGTTAATGCTAAGCAGGCAGAGGAAGTGCTTTCGCTGGCTGAAAGCAAGGGCTTATACGCAGGCGAGGCAATATGGACACGCTATCTTCCCATGCGTTTCAAGCTCGATGAGATACTGGAAAGCGGCGTAATAGGAGATATCAGCTCGCTTACTGCTAATCTGGGATATTCCATATCTCATGTTGAGCGTCTTGTAAAGCCAGAGCTTGCGGGCGGAGCTTTGCTTGATCTGGGAGTGTATTGTATCAACTTTGCACTGATGAATTTCGGGGCGGAAATAAGCTCTATGACTTCCTCGTGCGTTAAAAACGAGTATGGAGTGGATACCCACAACAGCATAATAATAGATTTTGCAGACGGAAAAACAGCTATCCTGCACAGCAACATGAATGCAAACACTGACCTGCGAGGCATGATATATGGTGACAAGGGCAGGGTAGAGTTCGATAATATCAATAATTGTGAAGGAATAACCGTGTATCTTAACGATGGCACCGTTACACGCTATGAAACACCTCCGCAGATAACTGGCTTTGAATATGAGGTTGAGGCATCTCTTGATGCAGTGGCAAAGGGTATGGTTGAGTGCGCTCAGATGCCTCACAGTGAGATACTTAGGGTCATGCGGATAATGGATAAGCTGCGCAGTGACTGGGGTATTCGTTACCCGTTTGAATGATATAGTGCTGGGGATTGTATATTAAATCAATGGCAAACTATATAACGGTATTCAATATTTGTTAAATAGGGTGAATTTATTGGGATATTTGCACAAAAATATCGAAAAAGGCTTGAAAGTTTTCTAAATAAATGGTATACTAAACAAAATATAATAATAGGGGGAATTCTGTCTTGAAGAACAGTAACAAAAAAACCTCAATCAAGTATAAGATCATAGCGTTGAGTACTGCCTGTGTATTTGCTGCAGTAGTGCTTATGCAGATCTTCTCCTATGTAGTTACCAACAATGCCTACAACAATACATATAAGGGTGAGGCAAGCTCGCTGGTTACCGCATACTCGCTTAATATAAGCAACAATATCAAAAAGCTTGCTAACGAGCTGGATTCTGCCAAGAAGAACACTGCTTTGTACGATGAGAAGTTTCTTATCGGCACCCGTATCACCACCCTTACCACTGTAGCTGCATCCACAGGCTTCAAGTCGCTGGATATTGCTGACAGCACTGGTAAGACCTACAGTGATATGGATATTTCCGCTGAGGAGTATTTCACAGGCGCTATGGATGGCAAGCTGGTCATCACAGCTCCCCAGATCCGCAAGACCTCGGGCTCTTCGCTGGCATTGGAGGAGAACAGTATCATTATGTCCTCCAAGATCGACAATGTGCTGTTTAAGGGTGTTCTTTATGGTGTTGTAGATTCGCTGTATTTCTCCAACGGCTTTGACACCATCGACGGTGCTGAGATCGGCAACAACATCGTCGTACTCGACAAGAACGGTCAGGTCATGGCAGCTACCGATACGGTTCAGGTCGCAAGCTTCGTGAACTACACCACCAGTGAGGTAAAGGGCTACAACAAGCTGGCTGAGAAGATGATGACAGGCGAGGAGGGTTATATAAACTACTCTGTTGATGGCGTTAACTATCTTGCAGCTTACGCTCCTATTCAGGGAACAGATGGTTGGACCATCGCTGTAAGCCTTAACTACTCCGTTATTGAGAGCAAGCTGGTGCTTAACATTGTTATCGGTCTTGTTATGGCGGCTATCATCATCGTTGCGGGTGTTGTGGTTTCCCTCATCGTTGCAAATAAGATCTCCAATCCCATTGCGGCAGTTAGTGAGAGACTCCGTCTGCTGTCTGAGGGTGACATCACCACCGAGTTCGATATAGTTACTCCCAACGACGAGACAAGGGTGCTTACTGAGTCGCTCTCCACCACCATCAGCGAGCTCCACAAGTACATCGGCGATATCCGTAATGTGCTTGCTTGCATCGCAAACGGTGATCTGCGTGTTCACTCCGATATTGAGTATCGTGGCGACTTCGTTGAGTTGGGCAACTCTCTTGAGGTAATCAACCGCTCTCTCAACAAGAGCTTTATTGCAGTTAAGCAGAGCGTTGACAGCATCATGAGTGGTAGTGAGCAGGTAAGCGAGGGCTCTCAGAGCCTCAGTGAGACCGCTATCAAGCAGGCAGAGGCTGTTGACGAGATCGTTTCTACTATCGATGGCATCAAGGTTAAGGCGGACGCTACCGTTACCACTTCAACCGATGTGCTTGGTTATACCAACGAGGCTAACAATAATGCACAGGTAGGCGCAGACCAGATGAAGGATCTGATGGCTGCTATTGATGATATCAAGGAAAAATCCGATGCCATCAGTGCTGTTATCAAGACCATTGACAGCATTGCGTTCCAGACTAACATTCTTGCGATCAATGCTTCGATCGAGGCGGCACGTGCCGGTGAGGCAGGTCGTGGCTTCTCTGTAGTTGCGGAGGAGGTTGGTAACCTTGCTACCATGACTGCCGATGCAGTTAAGCAGACTGCGGCACTTATCACTGACTCTGTTGCTGCTGTTGAAAAGGGCACTGCTATTGCTGACAAGGCAGAAATGGCTATCAAGAGCATCGTTGATGATGTAAACAAGGTATACGACCATATGCAGGATATTGTAAATGCTGCAAATGAGCAGAATGCTGCTGTTGAGCAGATTATCACAGGTATCTCCCGCATCAACGACGGTATGCATGATACAACCGCCACTGCTGAGGAATCTGCTGCATCCAGTGTACAGCTTGCTGATCTGGCATCTGCACTGAGCGACGAGATTGACCATTTCAAGACCCATACCACAAAGGAACTTGCAGAGCTGCCTGAGCTTGGTGCTGCTGACACATCTCCTATTGACGGCGATGCGCTGATGGAGAAGATCGAGCAGGCGCAGGAGGCTGCGGAGGCACGTATCGAGGCTATCGAGGCAGATGCAACTGCAGAGTGTGCAGATAATACTGAGGCAGCAGAGCCTGCTGAGAATGTTGAGCCTGCAGCAAATGCTGATGACATAAAGGCACAGAAGAAGGCTGAAAAGGAAGCTGCAAAGGCTGCGAAGGCGGCTGAAAGAGCTGCTAAGAAGGCTGAAAAGGAAGCAGCAAAGGCTGCAAAGGCGGCTGAGAAGGAAGCAGCAAAGGCTGCCAAGGTTGCTGCAAAGGCTGAAGAGCCTAAGTCTGATGAAAAGTCTGTAAAGGTTGAAGAAAAGACTGATGCGAACAAGGCTGAAAAGTCCGAGCCTAAGTCTGAAAAGGCAGAAGAAAAAATGCCATCTAAGGTTGATAAGATTGCAGAAAACAAGAAGCCTGCTAAGGACGAAAAGAAGGCAGAGGCCAAGAATTCCGAGCCTAAGACAGCTGCTAAGTCTACATCAACATTCACATCCTTTGATCATGATGACAAGTATTAATTAAACAGTCAAAGCCCCACGCTTAGCGTGGGGCTTTTTGTGTTTTTAGCGGTAAAAGGTCATTTGAGAATGCTCTAAGGTGTATCGTTAAATAGTATATTGCTGTTACCAAAAATGCGTCTTGCCAGTTCTGTTGCTTTTGCTTTGTCGGAGTATTTCAGGTTCAGCAGGAGGTATTTCAGCCTAGCCATATCTTCGGAATCGCTACTGTTTTGTAGCTTAGCGATAAGCTGGTCGGTCGGTTGTGCGTTCTCAAGTCCTGCAGCGTACAGCCCGGCAAGTTCCCTCACAGTGGGATATGCGTCTGAACAAAAGCCATCGGGTATCTGAGTGCTGCTTACAAGTTGATAGAGTTCTGCTTTTGCTGTTGTATGATCTTGATGTTCGACTGCTGATCTGAACTCGTCATAGCATTCAACGTCTTCGGCATTGACCTTTAATGCTGAAAACAAAACGCTTTCATGCTTTGTGTTAGTGAGATAGTGATATTCGCTGCAAAAGCTGCTGCCTATTATTGTAAGACAGCTTATCGGCATACCAAGTCTTGCTGCGGCAGTTGCTTTGTGATGACCGTCAATAAGGGCACTTATAAAGCCATGTTGGTGATAAGCTATTGCCCTCGGAGGGGTTTTGCTGCTGCGCAGGATGTTCATGTAATACTCAATATGTTCGTTATTCAGCAGGGTATCTGATTGAGTAGGATACAGGTATTTCGGAAAGCTTTCGGTGAGGGTCATGAATTCACCGAAATAGTAGCTGCTGCGCAATGCATCAAAATCTCTGCTCTCATTAGGAATATTATAAAAGAATCGACCATCACCGTCGGTGGGGTAGTGTGGGATATCAGCCAGCACATACAATCCGTCGTCCAACAACCCGAGCAGGGGTTCCAGTAGCTTTGCGGAGGTAAGGATGTCATTGTATCCGTCGTTCAGTTTATCTCGTAGCTCAGAAAGCTCTTTGCAGTCAACATTTTCGATGCCATAGCCTGCGGCCAGTGTGCCACAGCAGGTTTGGCATATTGGCAGTTCTGCCTGCGTCAGCGGATAGCCGTTCAGCATCAGCTGAAGATCGTACTCGTAGTTATCATCGTAGTCGCTGCCGACAAGGCGCAGTGCTGATTTTCCGCCTTTAACTGAGAATATCACTGCACTGTCGCACCATGGGTACAGTGATGTGTCAAGCTTTTTGTGAATTGTTATTTTGCACATGTAGTTCACTCCTTTTATTAAAGCTTATCATATCTATCGGTTATCTTCAAGGAAAAATTGGTTCGACTTCTGCGGGATATCCGTGGCGTTTTTGAAGATATATCAGATGATCTTGCGCAAACGTTTGCGCAACAAATATTGCTTGATTAGCGCTTTAATGTGTTGTGCATATCAGAGGCAATAGCGATTGTTGCGCAAGTAGAAGTTGGCAAAATAGCGGTTATTGGTTATAATTCACAAATATTTATTTGAAAGTTAATAAAAAGTGCTGATTGACACAGAGAATAAAATGTGGTATTCTATAGAAAAGAGCAACCGATTGCGCAAACTGCAAAAGGTTATGCGCAACAAAGAGTCAGGAGGTTGGATCCAATGGATCGTTTGATTAAAACAGCGGCTATTTTGCTTATGGCAGCATCAATTCTTTGCTTTTCCTCCTGCAGTGGGGGTGGCGCAGTAAGCAAGAGCGATACGCTGTATGTAGAAAAGATAGAAGGTCTATCAGAAGATTTCATCATGGGCTGCGACATCTCTACGGTGATCGCACAGGAGAACTCGGGCGTTAAGTATTATGATTACGATGGCAGCGAGGGAGATATATTTGAAATACTTGCTGACTCCGGTGTTAATTATATAAGAGTGCGTGTCTGGAACGATCCCTTTGATGAAAACGGCAACGGATATGGTGGTGGCAATTGCGATATTGAAACTGCCTGCGAGATTGGAAAACGTGCTGCGGATGCAGGCATGAAGCTGCTGGTGGATTTCCACTACTCAGACTTCTGGGCTGATCCATCAAAGCAGGATGCTCCCAAGGCATGGGAGGGCATGGATATCGACACCAAAAAGCAGGCACTCTATGACTACACTTTTGAGAGCCTCAATAAGCTCAAGGCGGCAGGTGCTGATATCGGCATGGTGCAGGTCGGCAACGAAACAAACGGTAAGATGTGCGGCGAAAAGGTGTGGATGAACATCTACTATCTAATGGATGCGGGTTCACGTGCGGTAAGAGAGGCGGTTCCCGATGCACTGGTGGCAGTGCATTTCACCAATCCGGAGTCTGTTGACAATATGCTTAACTACGCATCAAAGCTAGATTATTACAAGCTTGACTATGATGTATTTGCATCGTCTTATTATCCTTACTGGCATGGCACCACCGAGAATCTCACTTCAGTGCTGAGTGAGATATCATCTACATATAACAAAAAGGTAATGTGTGCTGAGGTATCTTACGCATACACCCTCGAAAACGGCGATATGAACGGCAACACCATAGGTGATGCACAGACCTATGAAAAGCCTTATCCGATAACGGTGCAGGGTCAGTCGAGAGCTATCGCTGATGTTATTGAGGCTGTTGCAAATGTTGGCGAGGCAGGTATCGGCGTGTTCTACTGGGAGCCTGCATGGATAGGTGTTCCAGGAGAAACATGGGAGGAGCAGTCAGCTCTTTGGGAGGAGCATGGCTCAGGATGGGCATCAAGCTTCTCGGCTTCTTACGACCCCGATGATGCAGGGCTATACTACGGTGGCTCAGCATGGGATAACCAGGCACTGTTCGATTTTGACGGAAAGCCTTTGGAATCCCTCAAGACCTTCAGCTTAGTCAGGACGGGCAACGAGATAAAGGCAGTTCCCGATGCTATCCGTGATACCTCGCTGATAGTAAGGTTGGGCGAGCAGGTTACCCTCCCTGAAACGGTATCGGCTATCTACACCGACGGCAGTGAGCAGGAGATATCGGTTGAGTGGGAGAGCGCAGATTTAGACGCTATGACAAATGGCGAGCCTGCGCAGTACATTGTAAAGGGAACGGCAGACGGAATGGAAACCTTCTGCTACATCTCAATGGTTGAGGCAAACTACATCAACAACTATAGTTTTGAGGACGATGACCGCTCGATGTGGGTGATAGACAACATTGACGGCAAAACTACTCAGATAGATTATCAGCAGAAGGCTATGGATGCTGTAACAGGCGAATACTCCGTGCACTTCTGGGGCGAAACGGGTACTAATTTCAATGTTTCGCAGAGGATAGAGGGACTTTCCGCTGGCAAGTACAATTTCGGGCTATCTATTCAAGGTGGCTTTGATACGGCGGATACCTCTCAGAATATCTATCTTTATTGTAATGTCAACGGCACTGAATACACCGCTCCCGCAGGAATTTCTGAATGGAATGTGTGGACACAGCCGATGATATATGATATCGACATTCCCGAAAATGCAGAGGTGACAGTCGGTATCCATGTTGAGGCAGCAGCAGGATCGTGGGGCTCCTTCGATGATGTGCTTCTCAACCCAGCCGAATAAGGCGAATGTAACAAGCTCCCTCGTTTTCAAGTAACAGGGAAGGAAAAAGTCAACAGCATTCCATACGGAATGTTAATTAACAGGAGGAATTTCTTATGAAGACCAAAAAGTTTCTTTCAATGATGCTTTCACTCGCAATGTTTGCATCTATCGGCCTTACAGGCTGTTCCACAGGCGACACAAGCAGCACAGGCGGTTCAGCTTCTGATAACGGCTCTTCCGTTACTCAGGATGGCGGCAATACCGATAACACCGCAGGCGGCAAGCAGACCATTACAGTATGGGCTCCCGAGGAGGTTTCCGAGCTGACACAGACCAAGCTCAATGAGTGGCTGGCAGGTCAGGCTGACTTCAGCGGCAAGTATGAGATAACCGTATCCGCTATGGGTGAGGGTGAGGCTGCTACACAGATGCTGACCGACGTTGAGGCAGGCCCCGATGTATATGGCTTTGCACAGGATCAGCTCGCAAGACTGGTTGCTGCAGGTGCTCTTTCTGCTCCTGGTGGCACATTCCTTGACAATGTAAACAATAACAACGATGCAGGCTCTATCGGTGCTGCAACTCTCGATAGCAAGGTTTATGCTTACCCCGAGACATCCGATAACGGCTACTTCCTTTACTATGATAAGAGCGTAGTAACAGATCCCTCCACACTTGAGGGCATCCTCGACCAGTGCGCAGCAGCAGGCAAGAATATGTATATGGATATCCAGTCTGGTTGGTATGATGTTGCTTTCTTCTTCGCTACAGGTGCTGAGTGCTACTACAACTACGACAACGAGGGCAATGTAAGCTCCGCAGTTTGCGACTACAGCGGCGAGAAGGGCCTTAAGGCTATGAAGGCGATGGTAGCTATGGCTTCTCACCCCAACTTCTCTCAGTCCACAGGTTCTGATGCAGCTCTCTTCAACCCTGATGGCGGTACAGCAGGTGCTATCGTTTCCGGTACATGGGATTCCGCTACTGTTAAGGAGTTCCTCGGTGACAACTTCGGCGCAGCTAAGCTCCCCACATTCACAGTTGACGGCGAGACATTCCAGATGAGCGGCTTCGGCGGCTTTAAGCTGGTAGGTGTTAAGCCCCAGACAGATTCCGAGAAGCTCACATTCTGCCACCTTGTAGCTGACTACCTCACAGGTCAGGAGATGCAGCAGGCTCGTTTCGATGCAAACGGCTGGGGTCCTTCCAACAAGACAGTTCAGGCTTCTGATGCAGTTAAGTCCAACGAGGCTCTCGCAGCTCTTGCTGAGCAGCTCGCATTCTGCCCCGGTCAGGGTCAGTATCCCAACGCTTACTGGACTCTTACAGAGGCATTCGGTACAGACATCAACAGCGGCAAGTACGATAACGCTTCTGATGCTGACCTGACAGCAGCTCTGACAGACCTGGAGAATGCTATCAAGGAAGCTAAGTAATTGATGACAGGCATACAGCCTTTCGCAGAAATTAACTGAATAAGCAAACGCAGCGGGCGGAGCTGAGAAGCCTGCCCGCTGTATTGCTGCTTCAAAAGCACTCAGTTGTGAATGTTTTTGAAACGGCAATAGTGCTGCACAAAATACGAATTCATCCAACGGTCAGGCTGCGGTTATGCTTCTGAGGCCGCAGCCTGCCCACCTCCCAATATATCAGTAAAAAACCTTGAAAGGAAGGTCACAATATGAAAAGATTACCCGAGCTTGAATATCTTGGCTTGCCTCCGATGAAAAAAATCGGCTATGATGTCGGTATGTTCTTCTCGGAGCTGCCGTCAAAGCTGCTTTCTGCATTGAAGAAGATCCCTCAGGCTATCTGGAAGGCGCTTTGCTCCATCGGCGGATTTTTCGCTGAGATTGGAAAAGCATTTGCTGAGGGTGACTGGAAGACCCGTACCTCATTTTTCATAATGGGCTTTGGACAGCTTTTCCGCCGTCAGGTGGGCAGAGGTATACTGTTCTTCCTTTTAGAGGTTATCTTCGTGCTGTTTATGGTATTCTTTGGATTTGGATATCTTGGTGATCTCGGCTCGCTCGGTGAGGTAGCGGTAGAAACCACCCTCAACGATTACGGACTTGAGATCGTTACATACAAGGACAACAGCCTTAAGATACTGCTTTATGGAGTGCTGACGATATTCTTTATAGCAGGCTTTATCTATACTTGGGTGCTAAATGTGAAGCAGAACAAGCTTGCGCAGGATCTTATCGCAAAGGGCATCCGCCCAAAGGCACTGAAGGATGATATCAGATCTCTTGCTGATGAGCAGTATTACAAAACTCTGCTTGCAGTACCGTTGCTGGGTATAGTGGTGTTCACTGTCATCCCGATATTCTTCATGATACTGGTGGCATTCACAAACTATGACTACACACATCTTCCTCCCGAGAAGCTGTTTGATTGGGTCGGCTTTGAGAATTTCCAGGCTATCCTCTCCACTGATATCTCAGGCTCAGGAAAGTTTGCTTATACCTTCCGTGAGATACTTATCTGGACACTTATCTGGGCATTGGTGGCTACATTCTCCAACTATTTCCTTGGAATGTTCGTAGCTATTGCGATCAACCGCAAGGGTATCCGCTTTAAGAAGGTGTTCCGCACTATTCTGGTAATGACTATTGCAGTACCGCAGTTCGTATCGCTGCTGCTGGTATCTAAGATGTTCGCTGACGAGGGTATCGTTAACAACGTGCTCATGCAGCTTGGCTGGATAACTGAGCGCATCGGATGGTTGTCAACTCCCGATCTTGCGAGGATAATGGTGCTTGTCATCAATCTCTGGGTAGGTATACCTTACCTTATGCTTATAACAACAGGCGTGCTGATGAATATTCCTGCAGACCTCTACGAGAGCGCAAAGATCGACGGCGCATCGGGCATCAAGCAGTTTACAAAGATCACACTGCCGTATATGCTGTTTGTAACAGGCCCGTATCTGCTGACGAGCTTTACGGCTAACATCAACAACTTTAACGTTATCTATCTGCTGACCGCAGGAAAGCCTAAGACCATGGAGTATGACGGCGGCGCAGGAAGCACTGACCTGCTTATCACATGGCTGTATACGCTGACAGTGACCAACAACGACTATAAGATGGCAGCTGTTATCGGTATCATGGTATTTATTGTTATTGCAGTTATCTCGCTCATCGTTTATAACCTGTCACCTGCTATGAAAAACGAGGAGGATTTCCAGTAATGAGTAGACCCGTTAGTAAATCAGGCAAGGAACGTTTCATACGTTTCTCAATATACACATTTCTGACTGTACTATGTGTGATATGGCTCGTACCCTTTGTTTACTTGATATTTCAGGCGTTCAGGGGCGAGTCCACCGCAATGGTAACCTACATAATCCCGAAGGAGTGGTCGCTGAGGAATTTTGAAATTCTGTTCAACGAGACAGACTTCCTTAAATGGTATCTTAACACATTAATTATCGCACTGTTCAACGCAGTGTTGCAGACCGTCATCGTGCTTTGTGTAGCCTATGCGCTGTCGAGAATGCGCTTCAAGGGTCGTAAGCTGCTTATGAACGTGATGCTTGTACTGGGAATGTTCCCCGGCTTCCTTTCGATGATCGCTACCTACTTCATTTTGAAGCTGGTTGGACTTACAAGTGAGAACTCCGTTCCCGGTCTTATCCTTGTGTATGCGGCAAGCTCGGGCATGGGCTACTACATTGCAAAGGGCTTTTTCGATACTATCCCCAAGTCACTTGACGAGGCGGCACGTATCGATGGTGCATCGAGAGCAAGAGTGTTTTTCCGCATCATCATGCCTATGGCAAAGCCTATCATCATCTATACTATCATGATGGCTTTCATTGCTCCCTGGGGCGACTTCATGTACGCATCACTCATAACCTTCGGTCATGAGGAGGCTTACAACGTTGCAGTAGGCTTGTACAAATGGCTCGATAAGGAGCATATCAATAACTTCTTCACGATATTCTGCGCAGGTGGCTTGTTCGTGTCTGTTCCTGTAACAGCGCTGTTCATGGCTTTGCAGAAGTATTATGTGGAGGGTGTAACAGGCGGAGCAGTTAAAGGCTAATACCACTTGACGGAGGTTTTATATTATGGCTGAAGTAATTTTGAAAAATGTTAAGAAGCAGTATGACAATGGCTTTGTTGCTGTGCATGACTTCAATCTTGAGATAAAGGATAAGGAATTTATCGTGCTGGTAGGTCCGTCGGGCTGCGGTAAGTCTACCACTCTGCGTATGATCGCAGGTCTTGAGGATATCTCAGGCGGTGAGATAAGCATCGGTGGCGCAGTAGTGAACGATATGGAGCCTAAGGACAGAGATATCGCAATGGTATTTCAGAACTATGCGTTGTATCCACACATGAGCGTATATGAGAACATCGCATTCGGTCTGCGTCTGCGCAAGGTTCCTAATGACGAGGTACATGAGAAGGTAGTCAATGCGGCCGAGATACTCGGTATCACAGATCTACTCGGCAGAAAGCCCAAGCAGCTTTCGGGTGGTCAGCGTCAGCGTGTTGCCATCGGAAGAGCTATCGTACGTGTGCCTAAGGTTTTCCTTATGGATGAGCCGTTGTCTAATCTTGATGCAAAGCTCAGAAATCAGATGCGTGCTGAGATAATCCTTCTGCGTGAGAAGATCAATACAACATTTGTATATGTAACTCATGATCAGACTGAGGCTATGACTCTCGGTGACCGCATCGTTATTATGAAGGATGGATATGTCCAGCAGGTCGGCACTCCTCAGGAGCTGTTCAATCATCCTGCTAACATTTTCGTTGCAGGCTTTATCGGCACACCTCAGATGAACTTCTTTGAGGCTGAGCTGAAGAAGGAGAGCGGAAGATATAATGCTTATATCGGCGGCGCAAAGGTGGTTGTTCCTGAGCATATCAATACAGCTCTGCTTGCAAAGGATAATGTGCCCTCAAAGGCTACACTCGGTATCCGCCCTGAGAATCTCATTATATGCGATGAGAATACTCCCGACAGCATCCGTGCTGATGTGAAGGTAACTGAGATGATGGGCAGCGAGATACATGTTCACGCTGAGTATGGCGAGGGCAAGAAGATCATCCTGCGTGTACAGATCGCTGATATGACTGATGAGGAGCAGAATGAGCTGCTGAAGCATACACACCTCTATTTCACTCTTCGTGAGCGTACTATCAATCTCTTCGATATCGACGACGGCAGAAACCTCGCTGTTGAGAATGCAGTGCCCGTCCCTAAGGAAGAGAAGAAGGCAGCTGTTATCGAAAAGCCCGACAAGAAGAACAAGAAAAAGAACAAATAATAGGTGCAGAATACAATGAATGATTCGCAGAGTACAACAAAACGAACCATGCTTGATGATATTGCAGCGGAGCTGGGGATTTCAAAATCCACAGTTTCCCGTGCTATCTCAGGCAAGGGCAGGATAAGTGCCGAGACTCGTGAAAAGGTACAGGAGTGCATAAAGGAGCGAAATTATCGCCCAAATATCATTGCGAAAAGTTTGTCGGAATCACGCACTTACAATTTAGGTGTTGTTATCCCCATGGACAGCAATGAAACTGAGGCCCCTTTTTTTCAGACCTGCTTGATGGGCATATGCCGTGAGTGTGCAGTGCGTGACTATGATGCGGTTGTTATAAGCACTGATAAAAATGATCTTTCGCAGCTTGCCAGAGTGGTGCAAAACCGCAAAGTTGACGGAGTTATCGTCACTCGTCCTACCGAGGATAACGGCATTGAGCAGCTTTTACGTGACAATGGTATACCCTTTGTCGTTGTGGGAAAAAGTGTGGTAGAAAATGTAGTCAGCGTTGACAGCTCACATGAGGATGGTTGCAGAGAGCTGACTTCATATCTGCTGATGTCAAATCCTCCCGAAACCGTCGGGCTGTTGATGAACAACATGGAGTATACCGTAAATCAGAGCCGTTATAAGGGCTTTGAGAGTGCTTTTGCTGCAATAGGCACAAAGCCTTCAGAGAACATGGTATATGTGGGTATAGAGAGTCCTATGCAGTTCAGCAAATCGGTGACTGCGCTTCTTAAGGAGGAACCGAAGTGTATCATCTGTGGCGATGATATTATATGCATGAAGCTGCTTGCTGAGCTCAACAATCTTGGCAAAAGCATTCCGCAGGATATAAGGGTCGCATCGTTCTACGACAGCGTTTATCTCGATAATTATTCGCCGCCCATCACCTCGCTAATTTTCAATGCTAGCGAGCTTGGCGCAGCATCGGCATCAGTGCTGATAGATATGCTGAACGGAGTGGTGGTCAACAAATCTACAAATCTCAGCTTTGAGATGCTTATCAGAAAATCCACAATGTAATAGCAAAGCAGCTCCCGAAAAAACGGGAGCTGCTCATTTTAGAATATAGTCTAGGAGCCGATGGTGTTATCCTGATGGTGGTTAAAATCTATTCTTCCATCTCAGGCATACCCTTGTTTGCCAGCTTTTTATTGATAGCCTGTCTTGCGAGGGTATAGATCACGGTAAATGTTGGTATGCCTATCAGCATGCCAGCAATGCCGAACATTCCTCCGGCTATAGTCACTACCACCAACACCCAGATTCCGGGAAGTCCGACGGATTTTCCAACTACCTTCGGATAGATGAGGTTTCCTTCCAGCTGCTGTAATATGATGATGAACACCACGAACCACACTGCCTTGATGGGATCCTCCATGAGGATGAGGAATGCGCCTATACCAGTACCAATAAACGCACCGAACACCGGTACAAGTGCAGTAAATCCAACAAGTACTGAGATCACTGCAGCATACGGCATACGGAAGATAAGCATGCCGATAAAACAGAGTATGCCGATGATTACAGCCTCTGCCAGTTGACCTGTCACGAAGTTTGTAAAGGTCTTATTGCTGAGGGTAGCGACATCCAGTATCTTTTTTACGATCTTATCGGGAAACAGAGCATACAGTGCCTTTGTGATGTTGATGCCAAGCTTTTCCTTAAGGGCTAGCACATACAGAGAGAATGCAAATCCCAGTACTGTATTGAATACTCCGCTGAATATAGAGCCGGTGATATCCTTTGTTTTGTCCCAGATAGACAGATCAAGCCCTGAGATGAAACTTGTAACGGTGCTTGCTATCTCGTTAAAATCGAGGTCTATCTGAGGCAGCACTATCGAATAGCTTGCAAGCAGTGTGGTGAATTCCATCCACCATCCGTCAAGCCTGTCGATAAAATCGGGCATTGCGGCAACTATCTGCTTTACGGTTCGGCTTATTTCAGGTATTATCATGAATAGCAGCACGAAGATAACTCCGAAGATTATCAGCTCACTGATGATTATGCAAAGAGCACGCTTGCCCTTTTTAAGCCATCTCAGCCATTTTTTATCTGGTATCTTATCCCAAAGGTTTTCCAAAGCTCTCAGCAGTACATTTGTTACAAAGGCAATGCAAAGTCCAAGAATGAACGGCATAAACACCGATACTATGCCTCCGACGAATTCCAGCACAGAACTGAGATTGTATAGCCCCAGAAGTATCGCTCCAGACAGGGTTATTATCAGCAGTATCTTTTTGATGTTGCTTTTGTTTAGTTCTAACATAATTCCTCGCTTTCCGATCCGCTAGCCACAAAGCGAATTCCTGGTATGCTCACGGTATTCCCGTGGGGTCATCCCATACTCTTTTTTGAATCTTGCCGCCATATCGCTGGGGCTGACAAAGCCACAGCTTTCTGCTATCTCTGCAGCTGAAAGCTGAGTGCCCGTAAGCAGGTGACCTGCTTTGGCGAGCCTACAGCTCATCATAAACTGCTTGGGCGACATATTGGTCTGCTCTTTGAAAATATGGGATAGGTAGCAGGTGCTGATATAAAACTTCGATGCCACATCGGAGATCTTCAGCCCTTCAGAGCAATTTCGATGGAGATATGCCTGTATCTCCAGTACAAGTCTTTTACCGTCTGTTATCTCGGTATAATCATGCGTATTCACGTTTCTTGCGAATCTTGTAAGTATCTGTATAGTGCCTGCACACAGCATGGCATCATGCAACATCTGCTGTGACCGATACTCAGCGTGCATTTGCTGTATAGTAGATAAAACAGTGCTGTCAGCATCAATGACAAGCGGTGCAGTAAGGCTTTGTGCTGTTATTATATTCTGCAGCAGCGGAGAGTTGTATGCAATATAGAACTCCCATGTGTTGATAAACATTACCCAGCGTTTGTAGTCACGGCAGTCGGTATGTGTTGCATGTACAACACCCGATGGGATAAGGCACATCTGTCCCTTTTTGACGGTATGATCGTTACCGCAGGAATTTACAGTAATATATCCATCGGTTACGATCAGCAGTTCGCAGTCGATATGCATCTGTGCAGGAAAGCTGCTTGCGCCTTCATAGTGATCAAAGCTTTCAATAAAACTCACTGCCAGCCCTCCATCTAAATAATCATGTATTAATTTTACCTCATTGCAATATGATTGTCAACAACCTAAAAGCAAAAAACATATATTTTTGCGGCAAAAAAAGTATTGAGCAGTTTTCCTGTCAGATGTTATACTGTTGTTAGAATATATAAAGTGAGGTAATCCTTATGATCAACACGAAAAAACTTACCATTGCCCTTGTATTATCAGCGGCATTTCTTACAGGCTGTGCAGCAGATACATCCGAGTCTGAAAACATTTCGGCAGCCGATGCCACAACAACATCAACTACCACATCGGCGGATACTACCACTACTATTGCTACTACTACGACAACAGCTGAAACAGAATCGGCATTCGAGGAGCCTGTGCCTGAGTATATTACCACTCCGGCGAATGAAACTATCACAAGTCTTGGCTGCCTTACCTATGAAGGTGATACGGGTGTATGGGCGCATCTTGTAAATCCCTATAATCAGCAGGCGCTATATTCTCCTCTTTCCTCGTCGAGCTTTCCTCGTGGTACTGAGAAGATAGTTATCTGCTTTGATGTGACGGGTGTCACGAATGAGATAACTGCATTCTGTGGGCTGCTTGCCTACGGTAGCGGAGATGAGGATGAAGAGATGCAGGTATGGAGCAAGGATACCTACAAGGCACTTACAGGTGAGGATTACGAGTTCATTATTTCAGAGGATGGATATTACGAGATGGAGGTATCCCTTGCGAAAATAGGCGACGGTCTCGAATACTGGGAGGGACTGGATTATGTGTCCATAATCGAGGTGGCTTTCTACGGGGCTGAGGCAGTAAACGAAGCAGGTGAATATCTGGAAACTCTTACAGATGGGCTGAGCATAGATTTCCACGGAATAAAGGCTGTAAAGGCTGAATAAATATCAAAATAACACATATCCCGACTGCTTTATATATGGCAGTCGGGATGTTTTATTGATCATTTTCATCGCACATACGGTAGCCTACGCCAAGTTCGTTGATGATGTATCGTTTTTCGCCGGGTTTTGAGCCTAGCTTTTTGCGGATATTTGCCATGTTGACCTGCAGTTTTTTAGTGCTGCCCACATCAGCACATCCCCATATCTCCGTTATGATACGGGAATATGTAAGCACTTTGCCGATATGGTGTGAAAGCAGTGCAACGATGTTATACTCGGTCTGGGTGAGCTTTACTTCTTTTCCTGCAACGGAGACCATACGTTTGTCATAGTCGATGATAAGATCGTTTACTGTCAGCTTTCCGTCAGGCGAGCTTCCCTCAGTGCTGTTGTGGGTGGTGCGTAAGGCTGCTCGCACTCTTGCCAGCAGCTCACCGGTGCCGAAGGGTTTGGTTATGTAGTCGTTGGCACCGAGGTCTAGGGCATCTATCTTATCCTGCTCCTGTGACCTTGCTGAGAGTACGATTATTGGTACGGTTAGGTTCTTTCTGGCACTGCGGATAAATTCCAGTCCGTCAATATCGGGCAGACCAAGATCAAGGATGACCAGGTCGGGCACATAGGACTGCAGCATCATTATTCCCATACCGCAGGTTTCGGCGGTGAGCGCCTGATAGCCATTGGTATCGAGGATGGTTTCGATTATGCTGCGGATAGTTACATCGTCCTCCACGACCAGTATTTTATATTTATTGTTACCCAAGGGTCATTCCTCCATTTCAAGTTCGAAGCGAAATATCGCTCCGCCTTCCTTTTTGTTGGCGGCTTTTAGCGTGCCTCCGTGCGCCTTTACGATCGCCGCACATACGGAGAGGCCTATACCCATGTTGCGTCTGCTGCCGTCAGCAGGTATATCGCTGTGGTGTATCTGCTTTTTGTTGATAACGGTGCCGTGCATTTCTTTGGGTAGACCACATCCGTCATCGGAGATCTCAAAGATCGCTTTGTTATCTTTTGTAAGGATCTTGAACGAAAGCTCTGTCATGCCATCGGCATGGAGCACCGAGTTCTCAAGAATATTTATGATCACCTGTTCTATAAGAAGTACATCCATAGGGATGCTGATGAATTCATCGGGGATATCTACTACAAGCTCCTGATCGGGATAGCGCTTGCGGAATTTAAGGATGACTGAATCTACCAGTTCTTCCAATACTACTGGTGTCTTGCTGAGTTGAACTCGGTTGTCGTCGATGCGGGTGACAGAGAGCAGGTTCTCCACCATGCGAATTAGCCACTCGCTGTCTTCTTTCATATCGGTGAGGAGCTTCAGCTGCTGCTCCTTGCTGAGGCTGTCGTAGTTATCAATGATAGCACCTGCAGAGCCGTAGATGCCTGTCAGCGGTGTGCGTAGATCATGTGAGATAGCACGCAGCAGATTGGCACGCATCTGCTCAAGCTCGGTTTCGGCACGGGCAAGCTCCTGCGTTTTGATGCGTGTGGTGAGGGTGCTGGTCATTGTGGCGATAATGAGCATTACTATCGCAGCGAAAATGCACTCAGGTGACATAAGGTCAAATGCATAATATGGGAATGTAAAAGCGTAGTTTACCATCAGCACACTTGCCAGTGATGAGAATATTCCTATAAGGTAGCCTTCAGTTTTCCAAGCAATTATAAAGATCGCCAGTATAAAGGTCATTGGTATCAGTGTGCGGTTGTGAAACAATTCCTGTATGAGGATGTTTATCACGAATGTTATGATAAGCACCAGCAGGGCAAACAGGCAGTCCTTAAATCGTATAGTTGGTCTTTTCATACGTTTCCTTTATATGTTATTTATTATTTAATTATATATTCATTCTGTCGGTTTGTCAATGTCAGTGGCGAAAAATGGGGGCAAAGATGTGGCAAAGAATTACAGCGCCATTTAACTGCATCTTTGCCCGAAAGGTGATATTATATATTTATTGTGAATATGTATATCACTGAGGCCTGTTGACAAGCGGTGTAACAATGCACTATTATCAAAGGCATCGCCACATCGGTGGTATCGTTTTGCAAATAAGGAGGGGCAAATATCAGTAGGTTCATAGATCTGATCATTCGTTTTGTGCAGGGCGTCACGGTTGGCTTTGGGGCTATACTTCCAGGCATCAGCGGAGGCACGCTTTGTGCGGTTTTCGGGATGTATCGACCGCTTATCGAGATGCTCTCCTCGCCGAAGGAGAGCATAAAAAAGCACTGGCTACAGGCGGGCGTATTCATACTGGGAGCAGGGGCAGGCTTTGTAGGTCTTTCGGGGCTGGCGGGGATGCTGTTGGAGCAGAATACTCCGTTGCTAACCTGCGTTTTCATCGGCTTTATTCTTGGTACGCTGCCATCGCTATGGAGTGAGGCGGGTGAACAGGGGAGAAGCAAAGGTAGTATTATAGCTTTAGGCATCTGCTTTGCGGTGATGACGGGGCTTCTTTTGTTGCTGAGGATGGCTGCCGACATAACGATAGCCCCGAATTTTGTGGGTTATCTTCTCAGTGGTGTGCTGTGGGGATTGAGCTTCATAGTACCTGGACTGAGCTCATCGACGTTGCTGCTGTTTTTTGGACTGTATCAGCCGATGCTTGACGGCATCGCATCCTTTGATCTTTCGGTGCTTATACCGCTGGGCATAGGTATGGGGGTCACTGTACTACTACTGGCGAAGGCAATAGGCGCAGCATATAAAAGGCGCTATTCCATCATATCGCATGGGGTTATCGGTATTGTTATTGCCACGACTGTAATGATATTTCCTCTGGAGGATCTGACTGTTTCAGCACTGCTGTGGAATTTTGCTGCCATTGCGGGTGGTACGGCAACATCGTTTTTTCTCAGCTGCCTGTGCGAAAAGCTAAAAGAGAAAACAAATGAAGAACAATTATAAACGTCGTCACATCCATGCAACAGCTTGAAAAGACTGAATATGCCATTGTATATTATCAGAGACCTCCGCAGATATGCGGAGGTCTTGTTTTATTTGTGTTGCAATCGGAATTGCTTTGGGGTGATCCCCTTGTTGCGTTTAAAGCTCTTTATCATGTGACTGCAATCGGAATAGCCTGTTTCCTGCGAGATATAGCTGAGATCTAGATCGGTATATAGCAGCAGTTCCTCGACCCTATATAGCCGTAGTCTTTCGATATATTCCTTGCAGCTGCAGCCGTATACAGCGAGGAACTTTTTGGCGAAATAAGAGTAGCTCATACCGCATCGTTGCGCTATCTCATTGACGGGAATACTGTCGATGAGCGTTTCGTCTATAAACTCAGTGATATTATAGATGTCGTATCGGGTATCTTCAGCGAACACCTCGCTGTCAACTGCAAAGCCATTTGTTTGCCAGTGTCGCAGTATCCTTATCAGCAGCTCGTAGATGTGCGTGCGTATCATGATATCGCTTCCATAGCATCTTTGTTCGGCTTCGCTTATACAGTCGGTAAAAAGCTGTCCTATGCAAGCTTTTTTGGTGAACTCGGCAGGAAGCATCACCTCCATTCCTCGCTTTTCTGCGCTGCGGAAGATGCTGCGCAGCTTAGGCGTGTAGGATGATGTGATGCTGAGACGATTGATATCGAATTTCATCACCGCATAGCGCAACGGATTTCCATCGGCAGCATATATGCCGTGAACAGCCTTAGGGTGAAATAGTATCATATCACCCTCGCCGAGAATATAGCTTTTGCCATTTGTGCGGATTTCGGCTGAACCCTCTTGTATGTAGATGATCTCCATAAAATAGTGCCAGTGCAGCTTTATGGGGAACGGTTGATTTGCAGGGTCGTAATAAAAGCATTCGATAGGAGCGTTGAGCATATCGGCGGCTTCAAACAGATAGTGCATATATTCCTCCGAGGATAGATTTTTACAATTTTTCAGTAGTATTATTATATCACATATTCAGTGGAAATGCTATAATATATTCAGCACATTTTAATAAAAGTTGCGGAAAGGATGTATCAATATGGATAATTTCAGCTTTTACAGCCCTACAGAGTTTGTTTTCGGAAAAGGTACTGAGGAACAGTGCGGTTCGCTTGTTAAAAAGCATGGCGGCACAAGAGTCCTTGTGCATTACGGTTCAGGCTCGGTAGTTAGGAGCGGATTGCTCGGTAGAGTTATAGCCTCTCTAAAAGCAGAAGGTATTGAATATTTTGAACTTGGCGGTGTCGTTCCTAATCCACGTGATACAAAGGTATACGAGGGAATAGAGCTTTGCAGGAGAGAAAATATCGATTTTATCCTCTCTGTCGGAGGTGGCAGCTGCATTGACAGCAGCAAGGCTATTGCGGCAGGCGCATGCTACGACGGCGATTTTTGGGATTTCTATTGCGGCAAGGCAGATATTGCAAAGGCTATCCCTGTAGGAACAGTGCTGACTATTGCAGCGGCAGGCAGCGAGGGCTCACCTAACTCTGTTATTACAAAGGAACAGGGTATGGAAAAGCGTGGCGCAGGCTCTGATCTGTTGCGCCCTAAGTTCTCGGTGTTGGATCCTGAGCTTACCTTTACTCTCCCTAAATATCAGACGGGCTGCGGTGCAACGGATATCATGGCTCATGTTTTTGAGCGCTACTTTACCACCACAAAAGAGGTAGAGATAACAGACCGCCTTTGCGAGGCAGTGCTGCTTACCATGATAAAGGAAACTCCACGTGTCATCGCTGATCCTGAAAATTACGATGCCCGTGCAAACATCATGTGGGCAGGAATGGTGGCGCATAACAATATCTGCGGTGTAGGCAGGTCGCAGGATTGGAACAGCCACGGTCTTGAGCACGAGCTTTCAGGATTGTACGACTGTGCTCACGGTGCAGGACTTGCAGTTATCATGCCTGCATGGATGGAGCATGTGGTGGATACCGATGTGATGCGCTTTGCTCAGATGGCTACGAGAATATGGGGTGTGCAGATGGATTTTGCGGATCCTAAGAGCACTGCATTAAAGGGCATCCGTGCCTTCCGCAGCTTTTTGCATGACATAGGAATGCCTATCAATTTTGAAGAGCTCGGTGCAAAGGAAGAGGATATCCCTGTTCTTATCGAGAAACTCGGTATAGGCGACGGAGTACGCTACGGCTTCAAGAACCTTAACAGAGCAGATGTTGAGTCTATCTACAAATTAGCAGTACACGCTACTTTATAAGGAGGTAATTATGAAAGCGTTATTTATTGGTGGCACAGGCACTATCAGTATGGCGATAACAAAGCAGCTGGCAGAAGATCCAGACTGGGAGCTTTATCTCCTTAACCGAGGCAGCAGAACCGATGAGCTTCCCGAAAATGTAAAGGTGATAAATGGCGATATTAATGACGAAGCTGGGATCTCCCAAAAGCTTGGCGACCTTAAATTTGATACGGTGTGTGATTTTATTGGCTTTGTTCCGTCGCAGCTTGAGCGTGACTATCGCCTGTTCAAGAACAGGACCAGACAATTTATGTATATCAGCTCAGCCTCTGCATATCAGAAGCCACTGAGCGATTATAAAATAACCGAGGCAACACCCCTTGCGAATCCTTATTGGGAATACTCCCGCAACAAGATCGCTTGTGAAGAATATCTGATGAAGATGTATCGTGAAAATGGCTTTCCAATTACTATCATCCGTCCCAGCCACACTTATGATGAGCGGTCTGTGCCGCTTGGCGTTCATGGCGACAAGGGCAGTTGGCAGGTAGTAAAGCGTATGCTGGAGGGCAAGCCTGTCATCATCCACGGTGACGGAACCTCTCTCTGGACGATGACACACAACAGCGATTTTGCAAAGGCTTTTATCGGGCTGATGGGAAACATCCATGCGATAGGCGAGAGCTATCAGATAACCTCTGACGAGAGCGTTACATGGAATCAGATATACAAAGCTATTGCAGATACTCTTGGAGTGGAGTTCAAGCCGTATTATGTTCCATCCGATTTCCTGCACGCTGTTAGCAATTATGATTTTGCAGGTTCGCTTATCGGTGACAAGGCAAATTCGGTGGTGTTTGACAACGCAAAGCTGAAAAGGGCAGTGCCTTCGTTTGTTGCAACGGTTCGTTATGACGAGGGTATCAGGCGCACTATACAGCATGTTCTCTCTCATGAGGAGCTGCAGCAGGAAGATAAGGAATTTGACGAGTGGTGCGACAAGGTCATAGAGGCACTTGAAGCAGCAAAAAAGGCAATTAATGGATAACGAAAGGAAATAAATATCATGGTAAACGTAAAAGGAAGATGGGCACTTATCACAGGCGCAAGCAGAGGCATCGGCTATCTTACAGCAATATTCATGGCGCAGCAGGGCTGCAATCTTATACTGCATAGCAGAAAGCCTGAAAATACCGAAAAGGTACTGGCTGAGGTAAAGGCTCTCGGTGTTGAGGCCTACACCGTCTCCGCTGAGCTCAGCGACCTTGACGCTGTTGCTGCTATGCTTAAGGAGATAGATGATAAGGGTACTGTTGTTGATATCGTACTCAACAACGCAGGGCTTCAGATAGCATATAGAAATGAATATTTCAGCACTCCCGTGTCTGATTATACAGAGAGCTTCAAGATCAATACTATAGCTCCTGCGATGATATGCTATCATTTCATGCCAAAGATGATAGAGCGTGGCTTTGGCAGGATACTCAACACTACAAGCGGAATAAGACTGGAGCCTCAGCAGGCAGGCTATTCTGCAAGTAAGGCGGCACTTGACAAGATAACTATCGACCTCGGCTCTACCGTTGAGGGCACTGATGTGATGATAAACCTCACCGACCCGGGCTGGTGCAGGACAGATCTCGGTGGCCCTCATGCGCCTAATGCTCCAGAGAGTGCTATCCCCGGCATTGTAGTCGGCGCATTTGTAGACGATAAAAAGTCGGGCAGATATCTGAATGCCCCCCACTTTACAGGTATGACCTTAGAGGATGCAGTAAGAAAGGCAGAGGCTGAGTTTGACAGCCCCTATGGTAAATGATATGCAGTTTATTAAGGGAATAACATTTGCTCCTTTTGCACGACAGAATTCGCTTTCCACAAAGGAGGCACGTAAAAGCCTTGAAAATCTTATAACACGCACTGGGGCAGACTTTATAATATTAGTGCCTAATGGATTGCAGGATACCGCTCAGTCAGAGTTTATAAGTTATTGGTATGACGGCGCATTGGATGATGGTGAGCTAGAGGATTTCATCGGATTTGCAAAATCGAAGGGGCTGCGTGTTGCGCTGAAGCCTACCGTCAATTGCCGCAATGGTACATGGCGTGCGCATATAAACTTTTTTGATAAGGATGTTCCGGGCGAGCCGAAATGGTGCAACTGGTTTGAATCCTACACTGATTTTCAGCTTCACTATGCTGAGATAGCTCAGCGTTGCGGGTGTGAGATGTTCATCGCAGGCTGCGAGATGGTGCAGAGCGAGCGTCGTGAGGAGGAGTGGCGAAAGCTCATAGCAGATATCAGAGGTGTATATAGCGGTTTGGTCTCCTACAATACCGATAAGTATCAGGAGGATAATGTTACATGGTGGGATGCAGTGGATGTTATCTCCTCCAGCGGATATTATCCGATAGATGACTGGCAAACGCAGCTCAACCGCATAGAATGGGTGGTAAAAAAGTTCGATAAGCCCTTCTTCTTTGCAGAGTGTGGCTGTATGTCCACAAGTGGCTCGAACCTCATGCCGAATGATTGGTCGATAAGGGGAGAGATAGACCTGCAGGGACAGGCTGACTGGTATGCCGAGATGTTCCGTGCCTGTGCTGAAAGACCGTGGGTGAACGGCTTTGCCGTGTGGGACTGGTCGTGGCGGCAGTATCCCGAGAACAAGGCGGATAGTCACGCTGGATATGACATATACAACAAGCCTGCTGAAAAGGTGGTAAAGGAATTCTATGGCAGCAGATAATGTGTATAAGACAAAAGAAAAGAAGGCAGACTTTGGGGCAGATACAGATGTACTTCTCGAAAGCTTCAGAAAAAACAAGGATAACAAGCTGAAGATACTGCTTGGCCTGTACAAAGGGCAGTATCTGAAGCTTTTTCTGGCGGTGGTGCTGTTTGCTGTTAAGCATTGCCCCGTGTGGGTGCTTCCTATTGCAACAGCGAACATTATCAACATTGCAACAAATCCAGATGAAAATGCGCTGCGTGATATTGTCATCAACGTGTCGGTGATGGTAGTTTTGGTTGCACAGAATGTACTGTCAAACTACTTCCACGTGTTCAGCTATGCAAAGGTGATACGCAGCGTGGAGGCAGGGCTTCGCAGCACGATGGTGACAAAGCTGCAAAAGCTTTCGATGACGTTCCATAATGAGATTCAGTCGGGCAGGCTGCAGTCGAAGATCATTCGTGATGTTGAGCAGATAGAGGGCCTTTCCTCGCAGATATTCATCTCTGTACTCAGCATAATCATGAATATTATAGTTGCTTTTACGGTCGTAGTAAGCAGCTCCATGACAGTGTTCTGGTTTTTCCTCGGTACGGTGCCTGTTGCGGTGCTGATACGCATGGTGTTCAGAAAGTCGATAAACACTCGCAATAAGGAATTCCGCAAGGAGATGGAGGAGACCTCTGTTGCCGTAATGGAGATGACGGAACTTATCCCTGTCACCCGTGCCCATGCCCTTGAAGAGGTAGAAACTAAAAAGCTAAATACTCAGCTTAGAAAGACTGCTGAAAAAGGCTTCAGGCTAGATGTTATACAAAGCTTTTTTGGCTCGATAAGCTGGGCGGCTTTTCAGATATTTCAGGTGGTGTGTCTCGGATTTACCGGATATCTGGCGGCGACGGACAAGATACTTCCCGGTGACGTGGTGATGTATCAGACCTACTTTTCAACTATTGTAAATCAGGTCAGCGGTATCATAACATTACTGCCTATAATCTCGAAGGGACTGGAGGCTGTAAGCTCGGTTGGTGAGATACTGCTTAATGATGATATTGAAGAGCCCGAGCAGAAGCCCGACATCGGCTCGGTTAACGGAAATATCGAGTTCAAAAATGTTACATTTCAGTTCCATGATGCTGATACTCCTGTGCTGCGTGATCTGAGCTTCTCGGTGAATGCAGGGGAAACAATCGCATTTGTGGGTGCGTCTGGTGCAGGCAAAACAACGATATTGAACCTTGTTATAGGCTTTTTGAAAGCGCAGTCGGGAGAGGTGCTGATAGACGGGCAGGATATCAATGATTTCAGCCTTAAAAGCTATCGCAAACACATTGCGATGGTGCCACAGACTCCGATAATATTTACAGGTACACTGCGTGAGAACATAACCTACGGTACTGAAAATGTTGACGAAGAATTTCTTAGGGATGTTATAAGGTCGGCAAATCTGGAGGAGCTTGTTGAATCTCTTCCTGCGGGGCTTGATACGAGGATGAATGAGCATGGTGCAAACCTTTCGGGTGGTCAACGTCAGCGAGTATCGATCGCAAGGGCATTTATCCGCCGCCCGAAGATACTTATCCTTGACGAGGCTACCTCGGCATTGGATACCATCAGTGAGCGCAAGATTCAGGAGAGTGTAGATAGGCTCGTAAAAGACCGTACAACGCTTATAGTTGCGCACAGGCTTTCAACTATCCGCAATGCGGATAAGATTGCGGTCATAGGTGATGGCGGATTGCTTGAATTCGGCAGCTTTGATGAGCTTATGGATAAAAAAGGCGAGTTCTATCAAATGCGCACATTACAGGGATAAATATAAAAGCTGCTTTTGTGATAAAAGCAGCTTTTGTGTTTTATTCAGTTTTTTTCGTCTTGATGTAGTCAAGGATAAGTATGATATAGCTTATACTTCCAACGATGATAAGGGGCAGCATCATTGTTTGATTTTCAATAAGGCTTATGCTTGTGCCGCCGATGTTCTCTATAAGTTCCTCAGAGAAAAGTGCGGTAGCAATAATTCCTGCAACGAGAGAGTTGTTTGCTCCGTGTGCAATAGCCGCAGGGAATACGGAGTTAGTACGCTTTGTCAGCAGAGTAAGGAACGCTCCCATACACACGCAGTCGAAGCACATTAATGCAATTCCTGCAAAAGGATAAAATGGATAATCCACACCGAAATTGTGTCCAGATATCGTCAGCGGAGCGTGCCATAAGCCCCATATAATTCCGCTTACGAATACCGCAAGAGGCTCAGGCATAAGCTCTGTCAGCTTTGGTGTTAGATAGGCTCTCCAGCCGAACTCCTCGCCGAAAAAAGGCATCATCATATATAAAACGCTTGCTATCTGCGATACCAGCAGGCTTATTCCCACAAATATCTCATCATTGAACAGCGGAGCGTCACCGCCGAACCTGAATGCTATTATCAGCGCCTCTATAAAGCAGTACAGCGCAGGCACGAATATCGCCATAAGATAATATTTCACATTACCTTTGAGATTGATACGCAGATAGTGGTCTTTTAAGCCCTCTTTGGTAATAAGTCTTGTGAGGATATTTGCGAATGTAGGTGCAAGCATACCGAAGATACCCACGAGCATTATGAGCGGATGGGAGGCATTTTCGCCCACATACAGCTTTCCGCCGAGGATGTGCTCGAGTATGGGAGTAGATATAATAAGCGGCAGAAAGGCAAGCACTATAAATATCAGTATTCGCTTTAGCGTGAGCTTTTTTTCAGCGCTCATAATTTTCAACTCCTTTACAGAAAAGCTTGCAGGACAGCTTGTAGGATAGGAAATATATTCCGAGGGTGAGCATAGGCTCTATTCCTGAGAATATCGTAAGTCCTCTGATGAATTCTTCGTTCTCGAAAAGGCTTTTCAGCCACATTGAAAACTCCTCAGGTGTACCGAATATCGACAGGTCTCCGAAAAGGAGATAGATACCTACAATGATGAAAATGACAAGGAACAATATCACTTTATATACGGAGCCCGCCTTTATGCCAAAGCGTATTAGCAACGGAAGCTCGATAGCACTAAGCAACAGCGAAGCGCCCATAGTAAGCATACCTATGGAAGTGCTGATACCTACCATCAGATCATCATATATAGCGGCAAACAGATAATCGAACACCACTACCCACACCAGAGCTATGGAGTTCAGGATAAACACCATATAATACTTAGATTTTACCTGACCTACTGCACCGAGGGGAGAGGATATAGCAAAGCTTGCCCATATACTGCGTTCCTCATTTGCCAGAGATTCACTTGATACACATAATATCGCAAGGAACGGAAATATAGCCATTGCCAGCGACATCGTCATCATATCATCTGTCGTTGAGTTGGGATCAAGGCTCTTGAAAAACATAGTGAGTGGCAGTAATGCCTGTACCATAACCAGCATAAAGATAAGTGGCATCATATTCTTTCTTGCCACATAGAAGTCCTTTAATATAAGCTGCAGCATTATTTCTCCCTCCTTTGCAGTATTTTAACGCAGGCGAAATATCCGATGACGAGTGCAACCGCAGCCACTATAGGTGCAAATGGGGCGGAGATCGTTATCAACTGTTCTAAGCCTTCATCCAGCTTTCTTATATTTCCTCCGCAGAGGGAGAGGGCAGTGAAAATAATGCCGACCCCTAGCGGCACCAGCCCGATGCCAAACCATATAAGCGCCGTATTCATCGACTTGAAAAAGTATGTAAGCACCATAAGCACTACATCTACGACAACTATCAACGACATAACACAGACAATGCCTGATATTGTTGAAGCAGTATAAGATATACCTGTTATAGCAGAGAGCATAAATCCTACAAGTGCGGTGAGTATTATAGCGATCAGCAGCAGCGCTACTAAGAGAATAAATTTTACACCAATATACTTCTTTTCGTTGACAGGAGAGGAATACAAAAACCATAGCCATTTATTGGAAAGGTCGTGAATAGCAGTTTCGCTGCTAAGCCCTGCCATAAGAGTGAATGTTCCACTTACAATAGTAAGCGCCATGCTTGCCATATCGGGGATCTCTTCAGGTGGTGTTTCAGCGGCAAGGTTGCCGTATATTGCGCTGAGCACTACGAGGGTGACAGCAATTCCGCCGAAGATACCCACCAACAGAACTGACACAAATGTATTTCTGCCGAGATATAACTCTCGGAAAAGCAGTCCTTTTATCGGTGCAGATCTCTTATCCATTATCTCCACTCCTTCTTCTGTCGGTTGACATAGAACAGCATTATTTCCTCAAGGGTAGTTTTGTCGATGACAGCGCCTGAGTATTTTTTCAGGCAAGCTGCTCTGTCGGATACCATAATTTCAGCGCCGAAATCATTGAGTCTTGCGCTGATGATATCCTCTGCAGCTATTTCCTTATAATCGGAGAGGGAACATTTCAGAACACCGTGGCTGTCAACTATATCATCTTTATAGCCCGTCAGCAGAAGCTTTCCCTTGTCGATAAAGGTGACGCAGTCTGCGATCTTTTCAAGGTCAGAGGTGATGTGGGAGGACATCAGGATCGAATTCTGATCGTCCTGCAGATATTCACGGAAAATATCGAGTATCTCATTTCTTACAACGGGGTCAAGGCCTGTCGTAGCCTCGTCCATTATCAGCAGCCTTGCATTATGGGAAAGCGCAGCGGCGATCTGCAGCTTCATCTTCATACCCTTTGAGAGTTGCTTTACCTTTTTCTTTTCGGGGAGCTGAAAACGATCAAGATACTCCTTGAACTGAGCATCGTTCCATTCCTTATACATTCCGCTCATAACAAGGCTGATGTGGCGTGCATTGAGGTCATCGTGGAACGGGATCTCATCAAATACTGCGGAGATATGCTCTTTTATATCGTACTCGTTTTTGATGTTGTCAAGCCCGAGCATCTTTATCTCACCGCTATCTCTTGAAATGATATTAAGAAGTGCTTTGATAGTGGTCGTTTTACCTGAGCCGTTCTGTCCGATAAAGCCCATAACGCTGCCTTTGGGTACATTGAAACTGATATCGCTGAGGGTAAAGCCATCGTATTTTTTTGTAAGACCGCTTATTTCAATTGCGTTTGTGTAATCATTCATTGTCATCGCCTCCGTAAAGCATTTCGAGTATTTCCTTCATCTCATCGAGTGAGAGCTTGCAGAGCTTTGCCTTTTGTGTTGCTCTTTCTAACAGCTCTTCCACCTGACGGACATTTTCCTCACGCAGGAAGTCGGTGTTCTGTCCCTTGACAAAGCATCCCTTTCCTGCGTAGGATACTGTATATCCGTCACGCTCCAGCTCTTCATAAGCCCGTTTCGTGGTAATAACGCTTATTTTGAGTTGGGCAGCCAGTGTACGCATAGACGGCAGGGCGTCCCCTGCTTTCAATGCGCCGCTGATTATCTGCGCCTTTATCTGAGAAACTATCTGCTGATAGATAGGCTCCTCTGATGCATTGCTTAAAATGATATCCATAGTGCACCTCTGTTAAAATTGTGTATATACGGTATATACAGTATAGCATGGCTATATACATTTGTCAAGGGGGGTAGAGATATTTTTTTATCGGCTATATCCGTAAGCTGCGTAATATTGTCTACTGCTTGACAACTTTGCTTTATTGCGGTATTATATTAATTAAGAAAGAAAATGGAGGTCATTTCCATGAAGATACGATATAGATCATTGGCGGCGGCACTTTCGCTATCGTTGCTGCTTACAGGCTGCGCTGAGAGCACCTCGGCTGACAGCCTTTCGTCAGTGAACGAGAGTGTTGCAGATACCGCAGACACCACAGCTGATACAACGAACGATGGTACTTCAATATCTGATATCCCCGCTTCAACTACAGCGAGCATTGCAGACATTGGATCTCCCGAGGAGCCTGAGGAATCTGCTCCCGAGCAGACCACGGCTTCCACTACCGCCTCTGCTGAGTCTGATGGTTCTACAGGCGGTTTCAGCGAGCCCTCTGCCACCACGAAGAAGCCTTCTGCAACTACAGCTAAGCCCTCCTCTGCAAAGCCAAAAGAGGATACGACCGGGCTCACCGAGGATGGCAGCGGCACCGAGGGCATCGCTGCAAAAGGCGATTACAACTATGGCGAGGCCTTGCAGAAATCGCTGCTGTTTTACGAATTGCAGCGTTCGGGTGATATTGATGAAGAAAAAGACCGCACCAACTGGCGAGGGGATTCGGGCATGAATGATGGCTCGGATGTGGGGCTTGATCTCACGGGTGGCCTTTATGATGCAGGCGATAATGTAAAGTTCAACCTGCCGATGGCATACACCTCTGCAGTGCTTGCTTGGTCGCTTTACGAGTACGAGGATGCCTACGACAAGAGCGGTCAAAAGCAATACATACTCGATACCATTCGTTGGGTGAACGACTATCTTATTAAGTGCCATCCCGAGGATGATGTTTATTATTATCAGGTTGGCGATGGAAACAAAGACCATGCATGGTGGGGCGCAGCCGAGGTAATGCAGATGGAACGCCCCAGCTTTAAGGTAACTGCAAACTCTCCCGGCTCTACAGTAGTGGCGGAGGCGGCTGCCTCGCTTGCATCCTGCGCAGTGGTGTTCAAGGATATTGACCCTTCTTACTCTAAGGAGTGCATAGCTCACGCAAAGCAGCTCTACGATTTTGCTGAGCGCACCAAGAGCGACAGCGGCTATACCGCCGCAAACGGATTTTATAATTCCTGGAGCGGTTTTTATGACGAGCTTGCGTGGGCAGGTGCATGGCTGTACATTGCAACAAATGACAAGGCTTATCTTAACAAATCGGAAACATATATCGGCAGCGCAGGCTGCGACTATAAATGGACTATGTGCTGGGACGATGTGGGAATTGGAGCTGCAACTATGCTTGCAAAGCTGACCGACAAGCAGACCTACAAAAGCATCGTTGAGAAGAACCTTGATTGGTGGAGCACAGGCACAAACGGCGAGCGTATCAGCTACACTCCCAAGGGACTTGCTTGGCTCGATGGCTGGGGAAGCCTCCGCTATGCTACAACAGCTGGATTTGTAGCAGCAGTATACTCCGACTACAAGGGCTGTCCATCGGCTAAGAAGGATGCATACATCAAGTTTTATGAAAGTCAGATAAATTATGCTCTCGGTAGTACGGGCAGAAGCTTTGTGGTAGGCTACGGCAACAATCCGCCTGAGCATCCGCACCATCGCACTGCGCAGGGCAGCTGGGCAGATAATATGAGCGAGCCTAACTATCACCGTCATACTCTTTATGGCGCACTCGTTGGCGGCCCTAACGGAAACGATGGCTACAACGATGTGGTGAGCGACTATAACTGCAACGAGGTGGCCTGCGACTATAATGCGGGATTTACAGGACTGCTTGCTAAGATGTACAACAAATACGGAGGAAAAACGCTCAAGAACTTCGGAGCCATCGAGGATGTTGGCGAGGAGCTTTATGTTGAATATCGCACGAATGCCCAGGGCAACGGGTTCACTGAGATAAAGGCTTTGGTATACAACAAGACCTCGTGGCCTGCAAGGGTTACAGATGACCTTGAGCTCCGCTATTTTATAGATCTCAGCGAGCTTTATGAGAGTGGCGGCAGTGCTTCTGACCTCACTGTTTCCACAAACTACTCTCAGGGAGGCAAGGCGGCAGGCATTTACTGCTGGAACGAGGATAAGCATATCTATTATGTTTCCATCGACTTTTCGGGAACGTTGATATACCCTGGTGGACAGAGTGCCTATAAAAAAGAGGTGCAGTTCCGCATCGCATCACCGAGCGGAGTGTGGGATCCTAATAACGATCCATCCTATGCTGAGCTTATCGGCACAAACGGTTCCTCAGAGGTAAGGGCGGTGCATCTTGCCCTGTATGAGGGCGGCGAGTTGGTTTTTGGCACTGAGCCCGATGGAAGATCGGCAGGTGCGCTGGAGCCTGTTGTTCCCTCTGACAAGCCTAGTGGCTCTGTTACCACCACTGCGCAGAACATTCCTCAGAACCCTACGGGAGAGGATAACGGCATTGCAGTATCCCTTAACCAGCAGGCGCAGGGCAGCGGAAACACGATCCAGTTCAGCCTTGATGTTGTGAATAATACTGGCAAAGCTATAGATCTCGGTAAACTCACTATCGACTACTACTTCACACATGATGGTAATAAGGAACTGAATTTCTGGTGTGACCATTCTGCAACTAACGGTACGGGCTATGTTGCGCTGACAGGCTCTACAGTTGGCGAGTTCAGCTCTGTAAGTGGCGAAAAGGCTGATACCCGTTGCCGCATATCGTTTACGGGCGGATCTTTGACAGCGGGGGATAGCCTTACGGTGCAGGTGCGTATCACCCGTGCTGACTGGACAGACTTTGTGCTGACCAACGACTGGTCTGCTTGCAATGCAGAGCATATCGTTATTTCAAACGGCGGCTCTCCCATGTTCGGCAGTGCCCCAAAGTAAGGAGAAACTATGGAAAAGCTGATAAGAAAGCCATTTATACCATCAGTGGCACTGATCGTTGTTGATGTGCTGGTGCTGTTGGGGGCAATAGTTATCAATGTATTGCGTGAGAATGTAGTGTATACCTACACGCTGGAGACGGATCATATCGTCATGCACGATCCACTTGGCTGGTATGCTTCAGTGGCTGCGGTTGCACTGGTGCTGTCAGCGGCACTTACGGCAGTGCAGATAGTGATAAATTTTCTGCAAGCCCGTAAAAAATCGTCAAGCGACGCAGAGTTCAAAGGTGATGTTGTATTTTTGAATTCGGGATCGTTGGTGCTGCTGGTTATATCTGTTGCATTGGCTATGTTTGCAATGTGGTTTTCGGTGCCTGAAAAACCCGTCGATCAGCACTTCTACGGCTATGGAGCAGGGGAGGTCAGCGTTATCATTGCTGAGGAACGCTACTCCGACGGTACTCTTGCAGGCAAGCTCTACGATACCACCCATGAGGATGATATCTCTCTGCTGTATTCCTACGAGCTGCAGAAGCTCTCCGACGGCCCCGAACGCTATACTCTTACATGGGCTGCGACTGATATCTTGATGATAACCTATACGGATGTAACGACGGTACGTTCCATGCAGGTGAACTTCAACACCCTGCACGCAGGGCACGATCATCATGAATAAGCTACAAAAGCAGGATCTAAGTGTCCTGCTTTCGTTCTTGCTGGGGCAGGATGTGGCAAGTAAATATGGTTATTTCTATATAAAGGGAAATTATTATAAACAACCTATTTTACCTGCCCCAAGTTGCCCCAAATGATACGTTAAGTCTGGACATCTGATAAGCAGAAAAGAGGTGCTGTTATGCACCTCTTTTGCTCTTATAAAATACAAATACCGTGACTGAATTGTATCAATCACGGTATTTGTACTGGCGGAGAACAAGGGATTCGAACCCTCGCGCCGGTTTCCCGACCTACTCCCTTAGCAGGGG
>JAZPZN010000134.1:0-8354 GCA_045544715.1 Oscillospiraceae bacterium
TCACAGAACGACATGGCTACGATCCGACTTATGAATAGATTTACTTTTTACAAAATTTTTAGTATAATAGATAAGAAAAAATAAAATAAAAGTAAATCTATTCATAAGTCGGAGGCCAAGCGGTCTTAGGAAGACAAGAAATCTACTCAACTCCTTGGCTCACAGAACGACATGGCTACGATCCGACTTATGAATAGATTTACTTTTTACAAAATTTTTAGTATAATAGATAAGAAAAAATAAAATAAAAGTATGCAGGCGGTAAAAATATACAATTTTGCCTGCGTCAAGGAGGATAATATGAGAGCAGTAGTAGCTGTAATCGGTAAAGACACTGTAGGCATTCTCGCTAAGGTAAGCGGTATTTGTGCAGAGTGCAAGGCCAACGTTATGGATGTTACACAGACCATCATGCAGGATCTGTTTGCAATGACGATGATGATCGAGATATCCAACCTCACCGTTGATTATGTCGATTTTGCAGACAAGCTTGTAGCAGCAGGCAAAGAAATGGGTCTGCAGGTACACGTTATGCACGAAGATATCTTCAATGCAATGCACCGCATTTAATTACCGAAGGAGATTGAAATATGCTTAATTCAGGCGATATTCTTGAAACGATAAAGATGATACAGGAGGAGAACCTCGATATCCGTACTATCACAATGGGTATCTCCCTTATTGACTGTATCGACAGCGATGAAGACCGTGCCTGCGACAGGATTTATGACAAAATGATGCGCAAGGCTGAAAACCTCGTAAAAACAGGCGAGGACATCGAGAAGCAGTACGGCATCCCGATAATCAACAAAAGAATTTCAGTTACACCTATCTCTATAGTTGCAGCAGCTACTCACAGCAAAAATCCCGTCAAGTTTGCAAAAACTCTGCAGCGTGTTGCTGAGGGCACCGGTGTAAACTACATCGGCGGTTATTCTGCGCTGGTACATAAAGGCTTTGCAGCAGGCGATCTGGAGCTTATCAACTCCATCCCCGAGGCTATGGCTGAAACATCAAATGTTTGCTCCTCTGTTAATATCGGCTCTACGAAAGCGGGTATCAACATGGACGCAGTTTCTATGATGGGTAAGGTAGTATATGATGCCGCTGAAGCCACAAAGGATAACTTCTGCTTCGGCGCAGCAAAGATAGTAGTGTTCTGCAATGCACCCGAGGATAATCCTTTTATGGCTGGTGCATTCCACGGTGTAGGAGAATATGATACAGAGATAAACGTCGGCGTATCAGGCCCCGGTGTTGTAAGAGCAGCTATCGCAAAGCACCCTGAGGCAAATATGACCGAGATCGCTGATATCATCAAAAAGACTGCATTCAAGATCACACGTATGGGTCAGTTGGTAGGTACTGAGGCAAGCCGCAGACTCGGCGTTCCCTTTGGCATCGTTGACCTCTCTCTTGCCCCCACTCCTGCCGTAGGCGACTCTGTTGCTCACATTCTTGAAGAGATCGGCCTCGAGAGCTGTGGAACTCACGGCACAACAGCCTGCCTTGCTATGCTCAACGACGCTGTCAAGAAGGGTGGCGTAATGGCATCCAGCCACGTCGGCGGTCTTTCGGGCGCATTCATACCCGTATCTGAGGATGCAGGTATGATCGATGCAGCAGTTTGCGGCTCGCTCTCCCTCGATAAGCTGGAGGCCATGACTGCAGTATGCTCCGTGGGTCTTGATATGATCTGCATCCCTGGCGATACACCTGTGGATACAATATCCGCTATCATCGCCGACGAGGCAGCTATCGGTATGGTGAACAGCAAGACAACAGCAGTTCGTGTTATCCCTGCCATCGGCATGAAGGAGGGCGATATGCTGGAGTTCGGCGGACTATTCGGCAGCGGCCCTGTTATGAAGATAAACAAGTATTCATCCACCAAGTTCATCAGCAGAGGCGGCAGGATCCCTGCTCCTATGCAGAGTCTCAAGAACTGATGCAATACGACACAAACCGCAGATATATTCTCGAATAAATCCACTTACTCGACTGAAATTCTGGTGATACTATAAGAAGATATCACCGCAATAATAGCGGCGCAGGAGGTTTTCCCACCAGCGTCGTTTTTGCGTTTATCGCAATTTAGGCATAACTGAGCAGTATAATAGCTCGTAGTGCAGACCATGAAAGGCAGGTTTTTGGGTTGGATATCCTACAAGAGATCATCAAAATGGACAAAGAAGCATCTGAGCGTGTAGCAGCAGTGCAGTCTGCCCACACTATCAAACAGGATCAAGCGGCAACAAACGCTGTACGTGCAGGTGAAGAGGCTGTTACAAATGAACGCAGGGCACTGGAAAAATTCAAGTCTAAACAGGAAGCTGCCCTCGCCGAAAAGAAAGCCACTGCCGATGCAGCCCTGGCTGAGCAGACAGCAAGACTGGACGCTATTTTCGCTGAGCACCGTTCTCAGTGGCAGAGCGAGATCATGCAAAGGATAACAGGTGTGTGATATGTCATTTTCATCAAATGCAGTCATCGCCAAATGTCGCACGATATACGGCAGGACACTGACAGCAGAGGAATATTCACTGCTTGCCTCTAAGACCTCTGTCGAGGAGGTTGCAGCATACCTCAGACAGACAGGACGGTATGGCAAGGCACTCGCTAATGTAAACACTCAGGCACTGCACCGAGGACAGCTTGAGATGGTGCTGAAAAAGATGATATTTGGCATTTACGAAGGCTTCCATAGCTTTGATTTTACTGAAAGCCGCATGCTTTACAAATATATCCTCATGCAGCAGGAGCTTGTCCATATACTTTCCGCTGTTGAAAGTGCCGCATCGGGCTACAAGATAGATTTTATTGCAAATCTACCGCAGTTTTTACTAAATCATTCAAAGGTGGATTTTACAGCACTTGCAAGGTCAGAGAGCTTTCTGGATATCGATACAGTGCTGCAGGGCACTGTTTACGGTAAAGCACTACACACTATGCTAGTCGAAGCGCAAGCTACAGGCAGCATCAACATCAACGAGTGTGAGCGCAGGTTGTATAATCTCTACTATATGACATGGCTCAAAGGCATCGACGAAAGCTACAAGGGCAAAGATCGTCAGGAGCTTCGCCGCTGCGTGCTGAAAAGCATCGATATGCGCAATGTCGTCACCTGCTGCCGCATGAGAAGATTCAACAAGGATAACACCGAAGCTGTTAAGGCTGCTATGCTACCCTTCAAATTCCGCCTTAATAGTGATACTATTGAACGGATGATACAGATAAACGATATAGAACAGCTTCAGTCAGAGCTTGCAAAGCTTGGCTATCACAGCGATGAAAACGCAGAGTTTGCAACGGTAGAACAGCTCACCGAAAGCATCAGCTTCAAATATCTGAAACGATGCATACGTATGTCGCAGTGTTCGGCAGTGGTATATTATGCCCTTGCCGAATGCCTAGATACAGAGCTTAACAATATCAAAACCATCATTGAAGGAATACGCTACGGCATAAGCAGCAGCGATATTCTCGATATGCTGGTATTATAATGGAGAAAGGAGTGCAATAATTGGCTATAGAAAAAATGTCTATGCTGACCATAGAAGGTAAGATAAATCAGCTTGATTCGGCACTGATGCAGTGCTGCGAAAGCAAGATATTCCAGATAAACGATGTCAGCAGCTCAGCAAAGGATGCTATCAGGGTAAGCGAACAAAACCCTTATGCAGCAGCCCTTGCCAATATCAGTGACATTGCTGCCGCTATGAAGATCGACCCTCAGTTCACCGACTTCAGCGGTGTTGCACTTAACACCGCAGAGGAATTTGAAGCCTACTGCACCGAAAAAGGTGATAAATTCACCAAAATGAAAAAGGAATACGACGGAATCCGTAGCTCACTGGAAGAGCATCTGCAGACCGACGCTTATATCAAGCACATGCTTGGTATGAACGTAAAATTCGTTGACCTTTTCAACATGAAATATGTTGAAGCCCGCATCGGAAAGCTGCCAGCAGAAAACCTCAAAAAGCTTGATTATTACGAAAACCGCTGTATGTGCTTCGTTCCGTTTGAAACTAACGCAGATTATATCTGGGGCATCTATCTTGCACCAAAGGATCAGATCGATTTCGCAGATATGGTGATGAACTCGCTGTATTTTGAACGTACAAAGCTTCCAGATTATCTCGTGCAGGATGCAAGCACAACAGATAAGCTGCTTGAAAACATCATCCATGATGAACAGGTGCTTTGCGATGAGCTTGAAAAGGAAGTAGCTTACTTCACCAAGGAAAACAAAGACGAGCTATTATCAGTGATGAGTAAGCTGAAATACAAGTATGACTGCTTTGAGCTGCGCAAAAAAGCGCTTATTTCTGCGGGACACTTTTCCTTTACTGGCTACTGCCCCACAAAGCAGTGTAAGAGTCTGGTGGAACGCCTTGAAAAGCTTGACGGTGTGGAAGTGCTAAACATTCCTATCTCAGCTAAGGATGCAACTCCCGATGTACCCATCAAGCTGAAGAACAATTTTATATTCCGCCCCTTTGAGATGTTCGTGAAGATGTACGGACTGCCTGCTTACAGCGACTTCGACCCCACACCCTATGTTGCGGTCACATATATGCTGATGTTTGGTATCATGTTCGGCGATGTGGGTCAGGGACTTGCAATATCCCTTATCGGTCTTATCCTTTCAAAGCTCACAAAGAACGGGCTTGCTCCCATCATGACGAGGATCGGTCTGTTCTCTGCGGCATTTGGAGTAGTATATGGCTCGGTATTCGGAATTGAAACTATAATTCCGCCCTTCTTCCACCGTGAAAATATCTGGCGGTTGTTAGGATATACCGAGCAGCCCGAAAGCATCTTCCAGGTGGCTACTGTGCTACTTATCGCTGCACTTGTTATCGGTATCGTACTGATACTCATCTCGATGATCTTTAATGCTGTTCTGAATTTCCGCCACCGAAAACTTGGCGAAGCATTATTCAGTGTTAACGGCGTAGCAGGAATAGTATTTTACGGCTCTCTTATCGCAGCTGCAGGCTGCATGTTCATGCTGGGTATCAATCTCTTTACACCTGTTTACATCGTGTGCCTTATCGTGTTGCCTTTAGTGCTGATATTCTTCAAGCATCCGCTTAGCGACCTTATCAGCGGCAAAAAGCACGGTGAAAAGCTATCTGTAGGTAACTTTATCATCGAAAACTTTATCGATCTTTTTGAAGCCTGCCTGAGCTACCTTTCAAACACCATGTCGTTCCTGCGTATCGGTGGATTTATTCTTTCCCATGCCGGCATGATGCTGGTAGTAGCACAGCTCGCAGGCACCCACGATCCTGGTGCTGAGATAACTGTAGGCACTATCGTAACCTACATCATCGGCAACATTATCGTAATGTGCGTTGAGGGACTTTTGGTTGGCATCCAGATACTTCGTCTGGAATTTTATGAGATATTCAACAGATTTTACAGCGGCAGCGGTCAAAGCTTCCGCCCGATTGAAATTGCTTTTGAAGCAGAAAACTGATTTTGGAGGAACTAAATATGGAAACTATCATGCTTTTTACACTGCCGCTTATTGCAGTTGCAGCCATCATGCTGCCCCTTATCAAAAACATCAAGAACCCCACTAACAGAAAGCGTGCATTCATCACAAATGCTTGCTCATTCCTCGGAGTTATGGCTATTATGACCATCCTGCCCCTAACAGGCGCATTTGCTGAAGCAGGCGAAGCTGCTGCAGCTGTTGCAAATGACGGATTCACCGAGGGTATGAAATACCTCGCAGCAGCTCTTTCTACAGGTCTTGCTACAATAGGTACTGGTATTGCGGTAGGAAGCGCAGCCCCCGCAGCTATCGGCGCAGTAAGCGAGAATGACAAGGCATTTACAAAGGCACTTATCTTCGTTGCTCTTGGCGAGGGTGTTGCTATTTACGGTCTGCTTATCTCCATTCTTATCCTGTTCGGTTAATAGCCGCAAAGTAACATGAAATTTTATCTTATAAGTGACAATACCGATACACAAATGGGTATGCGCATTGCAGGTATAGAGGGCGTAGTATGTCACACCGCCCCTGAGATAAACGCAGCCCTTGACACTGCTTTCGCCGATGAGGAAGTTGCAATAGTGCTGATGACCGAAAAGCTGGTTGAGCTGTGCCATGACCGTGTATATGATCTAAAGCTTAATTGCCACCGTCCACTTATCGTTGAGATACCCGACCGCCACGGCAACTCAGGCGTGAGCGAAGCCATCAGTCGCTATGTGAGCGAAGCTATCGGCATAAAGCTATAAATCACTTCTCTAATTTTTACAAGGAGAAAACAGAATGAATACAGACCGCACATCAGAAAAGCTGAAGCTTTTCAGAATTGCGATAAATCATCAGGCTGATGAAGATATCGCAGTGATAAATAAAGATGCAATGGCAAAGCATGCCGCTGCCAAAAATGCAGAAAAGACCGCTTCTAACGACGAGTTAAAAGACCTGCGCACCGAACGTGCACGTGTTGAAAGCAAGCTGCGTAAGGATATCTCCAAATGCGACTACGATATGAAAAAAGCTGTACTCGCCCATAGAGCAGGGATCATCGATGGCTTCTTTGATGAGCTGAAAGAGCAGCTCAAAGATTTTGCAGCCTCCGAGGTTTATGCCGAATACCTTAAACGTTGCCTTGACAAGATACGCAGCAGCATCTCTCTCGACGAAGATACTGTTGTTTGTGCCCGTGAATGTGATGTTGAGCTTGTACGTACACTTACCTCCTGCAAGGTCACTGCTGACAACAGCATCATACTCGGCGGATTGACAGCATGGTGCAAAGAGAAAAATCTCTTTGTTGATGCCTCTCTTGACAGTGCCCTTGCCGCCGAAAAGGAAGCCTTCTCAGCTAAGGCAGAGCTTAGGCTTTAATCTCTCGAAAGGAAGTATCACCGATGAATACAATTTATGCTATCAACGGCCCTGTAGTAAAGGTCGCTGATACCAAGGATTTTTCAATGCTTGAAATGGTGTATGTCGGCAGTAAGCGCCTTATGGGAGAAGTCATCGGCGTTAATGACGAGTTCACCACTATTCAGGTCTACGAGAACACCTCAGGACTTAAGATCGGCGAGCCTGTAGAGCCCACAGGAGCACCCGTATGTGCGACTCTCGGCCCGGGAATAATATCCAACATCTTTGACGGCATCGAGCGTCCTCTGCGTGACATGACATCCCTCAACGGCGTATTTGTTGCCGAGGGTAGCAGCATCTTCTCACTCGATACCGAAAGAGAATTTGATACTACTGTCACCGTTAGTGTAGGTGACAAGCTGACAGGCGGCACCGTTTACTGCACCTGTCCCGAAACTGCACTCATCACACACCGCTGTATGGTGCCCCCGAACATCTGCGGCACCGTTACTTATGCTGCTGAAAACGGCAAGCATAAGGTCAACGATGTTATCATTAAGCTCACCCTTGAAAATGGGCGAGAGCTTGAGCTCACAATGGTGCAAAAATGGCCCATCAAGCAGAGCAGACCATCCGCCAGACGTATGCCGATCAACCGTCCGCTTATAACAGGTCAGCGAGTTATCGACACTGTTATTCCAATTGCGAAGGGTGGCACTGCAGCTATCCCAGGCGGCTTTGGCACTGGTAAGACCATGACACAGCACCAGCTTGCAAAATGGTGTGATGCGGATATTATCGTCTATATCGGATGCGGAGAGCGTGGCAATGAGATGACACAGGTACTTGAAGAGTTCTCCGAGCTTATCGACCCAAAATCAAACAGACCGCTTACCGACCGTACAGTGCTTATCGCAAACACCTCCAATATGCCTGTTGCTGCACGTGAAGCGTCCATCTACACGGGTATAACCCTTGCTGAATACTACCGTGATATGGGCTATCATATTGCTATAATGGCTGATTCCACCTCACGCTGGGCAGAAGCGCTCCGTGAGATATCGGGTCGTCTGGAGGAAATGCCCGCCGAGGAGGGCTTCCCCGCTTACCTACCATCTCGTCTTTCTGATTTCTATGAGCGTGCAGGCTATGTTGAAACACTCAACGGCGCAGAGGGCAGCGTTACTATCATCGGTGCTGTATCGCCTCAGGGTTCCGATTTCTCAGAGCCTGTTACACAGAATACCAAGCGCTTTGTGCGCTGCTTTTGGGCACTGGATAAATCTCTTGCCTATGCAAGACACTATCCCGCTATCGATTGGAACAGCAGCTACAGTGAATATGTTGACGATCTTGCAGATTTTTACACTGAAAACTATGGTGCAGAATTTATGCGTCTGCGTCAGGAAATAACCGCCATTCTCCAAGAGGAAAACAAGCTTATGGAGATCGTAAAGCTCATCGGCTCCGATGTACTGCCCGATGACCAGAAGCT
>JAZPZN010000135.1:0-13540 GCA_045544715.1 Oscillospiraceae bacterium
ACGATCCGACTTCACCTCGGCTCCAGTTCCTCAATACTTTCATTCTTGCGGCGTTTGCTGGTTATGGGTATAGACAACGTGATATCCTGCTTTGGTGTGGGATGACAGTGGCGACACGGACGATAACCTGCACGAGTGGCATCATTGTATAGCGAAAACCCCTGAAGCTCGGAAATGCCATGCAATTTCGAGCAAAAACGGTGATGGAATGTTTTATATCGTCTTGCCGCCCAGAAAGCAAACCTAGGCTGGGTAAGTGTGTAGATATCAGTTTTCTCCTGCTCAGACAGATCACCTTTCAGCATTCGTGCACGGTCTTGTGCGGCTACCTTATGCCGCTTGACAGCTTTTGACACATCACTGGAACCGGAATGCTGAAGTTCCTGCTGTAACATCTTCGTTCTTGCCTGTTCAGTAATATGCTTTTTCCTGTCAGACGGTAGTGGCTTACATACTTTGCATGGGACTTTACAGATCCCCACTTTCTCATACTGATTTTCACCAATGATATACTTTGCATTGAGCATTATAGGGCAATCATACCTGTGAAAAACATTTGAAGCAGGAGTATATATGTAAGTATAGAACGCATTGTTCATTGTACTTTGATTTTTTGCCCTCAGCTGTGCGCGATAAACAGACCTACAACATCCACAGATACGTATATCCTTGCGAAAGACCACCTTCAACTCTGCATATCCCTTTATATCCATGCTTTCATGGTCGTATTTATCACAGTCCAGAATATGCATCAGGTTAGCAGCTTGATCATACTGATAAGGCAGATGAGCGTTTGCTCTCTTATGTACGACAGGAGATTTATCCTTATCAGGAAGGGGATTCAGCAGATCAGCCTGTGGAAAACCTATCTTCTGCAAAAGTTCATGCATTACACGCACGTCGTTTTCAGAATTATTCTTAAGCGGTCTGTTTACATCGATACCTCTTTCTTCAGCCAGCTTATATGTGTTACCACCAGAGAGTTCTTGCTCTGAAAGATAATTATATACATGATCACCCAGAATGACAGTCTTATTTGCCAACGAAGCTTTCAGGATCTGTTGAATTGACGTCCCAAAGACCTTAGCAGACTGAACATACCACCACAGAAGTATATCGTCCTCATCCAGCCAACACAGAAAATCCGCAAGAACTGCATAGGCATTTCTGGCATTCATGAAATCATCTATACTGCCGCCTGTATAGGAAATGTGCCACCAATTATGAAAGCTCTCATCACGGGGACGTATGAAAGATGAAAATCTGTACACAATATTCCAGTTTTCATCAACCTTTACTGCTGCAAGCTGTGTCGGATACTTCAGCCCGAACTTATTCATATTCCATTCAACATCTGCAAGTACATACATCTCCTGCACCTCCTGCCCTTTAATTACAGTTTATCATATTATCTGGGCTTTTTTCAGGACATTTAGAGAAATCAGATACAGTTTTGCTTTAATTGTACTGAAAAAGACACAGATAATATGATATGATAAATAAAGAAAGGTGGTACTTGATATGGAATTTTACCCTTCTCACAATTCAGAAACATATCTTCGCGGAGAAGTTTTCATGGCAGACCTGGAACATGGAACAACAAATATTGGCAGTGAGCAGCAAGGCTCCCGTCCTGTAATCATAATCCAGAATGATGTTGGAAACAGATATTCCCCTACCGTTATAGTGGCAGCGATCACCTCTCAGCCTAAAAAACCGCTTCCCACTCATGTCAGAATTTATGCACCATCAATACTCAGATATAAAAGCACGATCTGCCTTGAGCAGATCAGAACGATAGACAAATCAAGGCTTACGCAATATCTCGGAAAGGTAGATAATGACATCATCAATAAACTTGACCATGCGCTACTGACAAGCATAGGAGTGAGCAAGATTGAACCAAAACCGATTGAATATCATATCCCGGATGTAAGAACACAAACGCTGTTTGACGATAACAACACAGAACTATCAGACATAATAGAACAGCAGATGATCTTTTTTGCAAACATAGAACAGCATATCACAAACCGCAGGATCGATCTGAATGACATCAACCAACGCATAGAAGACATTCTCGACTATATAGGTAACACAAACTACAATGCCGCTCAGGGATACAAAGTATACAAAATGTTGCGCGAGCTTCGCAGGGAGCGCAGCAAGGCAATTGATGATATAAAGCGGTTTGAAGCCTTCACCTCAGTATTTGATTGTGAAAGCATGCAGAACAACTATCGCTCCTGCCTTGAGGCTATTCAGCAAGTTGCTCCCGAAGCACCTGTTAAAGCTGTGGTAGGACTTGACTGAATACACTAACATTTTTGGACAAGATATGAAATCGGCTTAGCTGAGCCGTAAGTTATAGCAAAAGGCTGTGCAACGACTGCACAGCCCTGTTTTTTATGTAACGCTACCCTTGAAAGCCCTGCTATGCAGGCAGACCAGCGATTTCTCCTTAACTCCCACATAATCAGCAACGACATTGCACTTGGTCATCAGCAGGAAGTAGATATTCTTATCCTCCCCACTAAGAGTTTCGCAGTTACCCTGACCCTTTGATATCACCACATCTGCGCTGTCATATATCGCCTTAAATTCGGCACTTACCCGCTCTAATGCAGTGCCTGGGGAGTAGTCACCATTGCTGATTATCTCGGCGTATTCGTCCATACCGACGGAATAAGCGTCAGCTTCGGTGTTGTCATTTATCACTGCCTCGCCACGGACAGCAAAATATATCCTGCAGCTCGGGTTGAGCTCCCTTATCCGCTTGATAAGCAGCTTATCAAAGCATATCTCGCCGCAGTTATCACCTAGATACAGCAGTGTTTCGGCATTCAGGATATCCGCTTTTAGCTGTGCAGAATCATCAACGGTAAGCGTCAGCGAGGATATCTCGGAAAACAGCCTTTCCGTTTCTTCCTCAACATTGCTGTGCACAGGGTTGAAGTCTATAATATTAGCCACCACCGCATATTTCACAGCGTCCTCAAAGGATCTTATTCTTTCATCATACTGCGGCAGCTTTTCCAGAAACATCTGATTATACCGAGCCTTTGTTTCCTTATAAGGGTCGGAATTGCCGATATGCTCCTTAATAAGGCGGAAATTATCACCAGCAATTTCAGGGTTTGACCTGTTATAATCTATTTCGCTCATAGCGGCAAAGACTTTGCTGTACAGCTTTTCCCTGTCAGCCGCATTTGTAAGCCTTGCGGTCTTTACCATCTGGTTTACCAGACAGGCAAGGCATTGTTCGTTAGCTTTCATTTTTTGTCTCCTATAATATGTGTTAAGAGAACGGAGTTCTCTTATGCTGACGTAGTCAGCGGTTGCGAAGCAACGAAACATATATTTCAAGGTTCTCGTCGCTGTTCGAAATCTTTGATTTCGGTAACAGCAGAGGTTCTTATAATATATGTTATGGGAACTTGTTCCCATGAGTCAGCGAAGCTGACAGCTGCGAAAGCAGCGAAACATATATTTCAAGGTTCTCGTCGCTGTTTGAAATCTTCGATTTCGGTAACAGCAGAGGTTCTTATAATATGTATTCAACTTTTATATTATAGCAAAAATGACGAGCAAAAACAATAGCCTTTGTCAAATTCCTTTTTAGCCAATAGGTAAATGTTATAAGAATCGGCGGAGATATTTCACTCCGCCGCCATTACTTATTACCCCAGTTCACCCCTCGCCGCGAGAACTCAGATATCCGCATATCCTGTCCACGCTCTCCGCTACGCCAACGGAGCTGTCCAGCACAAGCTCGTAGTTGCTCTTATCGCCCCATTCAAGGCCCGAGATGTTCTTGTAGTACATCGCCCTCGCCTTGTCGGAACGGGCGATGTTTTTTTCTGCCTCCTCACGGGTGTCGCCGTAGACCTCCATCACCCTGCCGATGCGGTATTCCAGCGGTGCGTGTATGAAAATACGGACTACATTCGGCTTATCCATCAGCACATGATCCGCTGCCCTGCCGACTATCACACAGCTTCCCTGCTCTGCGATCTTCTCAATGATCTTCTTCTGTGCGATTATCGCCTGATGAACTACGGTGCTGCTTAAATACAGCTCGTGCATTAGCTGCGGTGCGTTCTTGTTGAGGTCAGAGATGAACTCCCTGTCAAGTCCGCTCTCCTGTGCGGCAAGGGCGGTGACCTCCTTGTAATAGAACGGTATCCCGAGCCGCTCTGCCACAAGCCTGCCTATCTCCTTGCCAGATGAGCCGTGCTGTCTTGCAATAGTTATGATTACACCCTGCTTTGACTTCTTCAGAACTGCGGCAGGCTGCTCCTTTTTCTTTTCTGTGAGATACGGCTTTCTGAAAAACTGTCTGCTCATAAAAAAGCCGATAACCGACACTATTCCGTCCGTCACAGGGTAGGTCAGCCAGAAATACTGCAGGCCGAAGCGTGAGAACAGATACGCCAGCGGCACGAACAGGATTACCGTCCTTATCACCGTCAGCAGCGAGCTTTTGAAGCTTGCTCCCACCGCCTGAAACAGCACGGGATATGTAAGCGATGTCACCAGCGGAATAAAGCTTACTCCGATGATGCGGAATGCAGTGATACCTATGCGTATTACCTCCTCATCGGACGAGAAAAACCTCAGCATAGGCTCAGGTATGATAGCAAAGCACAGCGTTCCGAGGAACATCAGCGCCCAGCCGAAAAGTATCGCTGTGTTCAGCGTTTTTTTGCAGCGTTCTGTGTTCCTTGCTGCATAGTTGAAGCTGATTACAGGCACGATACAGGTCTGCATTGCACCAAGCGGAATGAAGAAGAACGTCTGCCATTTGTAGTAAAGTCCAAGCACCGTCACAGCCGCATCAGAGAACGTGGCAAGTATCATATTCAGCCCGAAGATATACAACGTATAAGCCGACTGCATAAGGATATTCGGAAGTCCTAAACGGAATATCTTCCCCACGTAATGAGGATATTTCTTCAATGACGGCGACCTGTAAAAGCCCTTTTTCATAACCACCAGAGCCGCCACCACCTGCCCTGCGACAGTAGCCACCGCCGCACCTGCGATTCCCATTTCGGGAAGTCCCAGCATTCCGAAAATGAGCAGCGGGTCAAGAATGATATTCGTCACCGCACCTAGAATCTGCGCAAGCATGGGAGTTTTCATATCTCCCCGAGCCTGCAAAACTTTCGTCCATATACTCTCCAGAAACAAGCCGAAGCTGAACACGCAGACTATCCTGCCGTAAGTGATAACATCAGCGATGACCTCGGGCGAATCGGTCTGTAACCTTGCATAAAGCGGCATTATCGCATAGCACACCGCCGCAAAGACCGCCCACAGTGCGACCGCAAGGGGAGTTCCCGTGCCTGCGTATTCGTCAGCCTTTTCGCTCTGGGAAAGTCCCAGCTTTGCCGCCATTACGGTGTTTATTCCGACGCCTGTTCCAACAGCCAATGCAATCATAAGTAATTGCAGCGGATAGACGATGGAAAGGGCGGTAAGTCCCGATTCGGAATACCTACCCACAAACACGCTGTCGATGATGTTATAAAGCGCCTGAATAAGCTGTGCGAGCATTACAGGCGGCGCCATTCTGAAAAGTATCTTACTTATCTTTTCAGTGCCGAAATAATCGCTGTGCTGTCTGATATCCTGCATACTACACCTCGTCTGTGAGGGCATTTCCCAGCACCCTGTCATATTCGCACAAAAGCTCTGTCATGAGCCGTATTTTTTCATAGCCCATCGCCTTTACCGCCCTTTCCTCCACGGTATTGATGGAAGAAAGCAGGGGCTTTGCATAGGCTGTTCCCTTGTCGGTGAAGATATAAGCCTTTTCACGACCTGTGCCGTTTTCGGCGGAGTCGCAGAGATAGCCGTTTTTCAGCATACCGCCTATCACATTGTTGATGGTCTGCTTCGGGATAAGATAGCTGTCGCATATCATTTTCTGCGTGCAGTAGCCGTTGTCACGGATAGAATATAATACAAGCATTTCGTTGTAGCTGATGCCATGCTTCTTGGACCATGCGGAATACACCCCACGGAATTTTATTATCGCACGGTCAACATCATTCAGAAGCTGATGTGTTTTTTTGTTCATAGTTGTCCTCCATAGTCCCATTTGGGACTTAGTTATTATACTGCATACGGGCGGATTTGTCAATAGGAAAGCAATTTCGGCGGAGCAATTCACTCCGCCGATGTTTCTTGTTCGTGATTTCTGTTATATCTCAGCAATTCCTCTGAGCCAGTCAAGATATACTTCCCTGTGACCGTCTATGTATGTGAGATGCCCCTCATTGTCAACTACAATGTAATTTGCTTTGGGATAAGCCGAGGTAACGCCCTTGTAGCAGGTTTTATATGCTTTTTCCTCACTGCCGTAAAAGAAGTACATATTCTTCTGCGTAGCATCATCAAACTGCGGAAAATCAAAGGTATAGCAGCACTCGACTTCGTTTTTAAGGCTCTGCTTAGTAATAAACGGTGCGACTGCAATAACAGGCTCAACCATAGGGCGGAGCGAATCGGGATCACCGTTGCTGAACTTCTTTATCAGTCCGATGTTCATAGCTTCATCAACGGTCTTTCCTCTGAGCATTTTTATGAAAGTGCTGAATTTGAAGTACATGAAAGCCTTATATGCCTTGGAGAGCTTAATACACGGAGCGCCGTCAAACACAGCGGTATCCACTGTTATTCCCGCATCTTTAAGCTGACGCATAAGCTCAATGCCTATCTCCGAACCCATCGACTGACCGTATATCATCCTGACTGAGGTGATACCCTCATTCTTGAGATGATCCTTTATCTGAGCCGCTTCACCCTGACGAGTCGTGAAATCGCCGCTTCCCTCATAATGACCGTTGTAGGTCGGGGATATCACATAAAACTGCTTCTGAAGCTCCGAATAAAGATTTTCCATACCCTCCGCAGGACAGAATGAGCCTGCAAGCATTATTATAACGGGTGCTTCCCTATTTCCGAATGTATTGAATATCATAGCTTTCTCCTCACATATTTTCAAGCATATCATCAAATACGCTTATGATCTCTTTAAATGCCGACAAGCCCTCAGGTGACAGGCTGCCGATTATGCCGTCTATCTTCTTTTTGACCTCGCTGTGCATATTCTGATGGTACTCATAAACCGTTCTGCCCTTTTCGCTGAGCGAGATATGAACGACATTCTTTTCGCTTTCAGAGGGTGTTTTCTCAAGAAGCTGCTTCTGTGTCAGTTTACTTATCGTCTGCGATACCGCACCCTTTGTTATTCCGAACATCTCAGCAAGCTCGGTAACTGTTGCGTTTTCATGATTACCTATCACGTCTAAGATGTGCACTTCCGCAGGATACAGCAGATCATCCGTGCCATACTGCTTTGGCTTAGCGGTCTTTCTGTTATAGCTGTTTATCAGCTTGTAGGTTTCTTCGAATATATTAAGCTCCATATTCCCTCCTATTGTTTAGCTACTAAACAATAGTATACACTATTATTTCAGTTTTGTCAAGTCCCATAACATAATGATTACCTCAATACACAAATCGGCGGAGATATTTCACTCCGCCGATATCATTTTACACCTCTATCGCCTCATAGCCATGCTCCTCAAACCACCGCATGAGCCTTGTAGACAACCTCGCCTGCCGCAGGAAAAGCTCCCTGTTAGCGGCGTTTGAGCCGTAGTATTGCCCGTAGTAATCGCACACCGCTATCTGATAGAAAAACAGCGGCATAGCCATCTTCAGATCATATTCGGAGAGCGGCGAATATCCGCAGTAATCTCTGAAATACTGCGTAAGCCTGCCAACATCTATCCTGCCCTCCGCACATTCGGGAGCGGCATACACATAGGAGCGCATCAGCTCCCACACCGCAGGGTGAACACAGGCGGTCGTCCAGTCGATGACGGCGTTTATCCTGTCCTCGCCGCAGATAAGCTGACTGATGAAATAATCGCCGTGGGTAGCCGTCCGCGTGAGCCTTGCAAGGTCGAACTCATACCTCGGAAAACGTTCCATCAGGGCTATCCTGTAACGCAGGTCGGCGGCGATTTCGGTATCGCCTTTCTGCTCTGCAATTTTCAGCGAATTTTCGTAGGAACGCAGTGCATTTTCGGGCGTCATATAACGGAAAAAGTCCTCGCCGATGCCCACAGGAAGTCCCTCATAGCCTTTGAGTGCCACATGAATTCTTCCGAGCGTTCTAGCACTGTCCGTAAGCAGCCAGTCGGGGGCGGTGTTCCAGTCGTATTCCCTGCCGCTGATACGCTCCTGCACGGTGAAAATTCCGCGCTCGCTCTGCGTGATGTACTCGCCGTCCGTATTCCGCAGAAATCTGCACACGCTTATGCCGTTTCTGAGAAGAAGCTCGCACAGCCTCGGCTCGTTTTCGGGGGAGTTCATCTCGCTCGCCGCAGGAAACTTCACAACGAAGCTGCCCTCGCTGCACTCCGCAAAATATGTATCAGAGCCAGCGCCGCCCTGTGCGTGCATGATACTCTCCGCAGCGAGTGCGTAGTGAGTTTTCAGCAGCTTGATGATATCCGCTGTCATTCCTTAACGCCCCATTTCTGACAGAAAAACTCTATCTCCTCGCCAAGAGGGCCTTTACAGAAAGCCACCTCCACAGGGAAATTCTCATCGCCGCCGATGTTCACCGACTTCGGCTGAACGAACACCTCATAGCCTGCCTGTTCCACTAAATCAGCACAAGCGGCTACATCATCAACAGCGAAAGCGAGGTGACGAAGCACACCCTGTGGTAAAGGCTCAACTCCGTTGCGGAAGATCTCAACTATTCCGCTGCCCGTATCAAGCAGCAGGCAAGCCTCGCACTCCTTGACTATGCGAAGTCCCAGCAGGTCGACATAGAAGCTCTTTGCACGGCGGTATTCCTCGTCGTTGCAGGTCTTCATTGATATGTGGTGAAGTCCTTTTATAAGGCTCATTTCTCCAACTCCTTTGTGATATTACAGTACGATGGTTATGTAATGGCGCTCGTCCGTGACCTTTTCTATCACTCCGCCATTCGCCACCGCCGCCCTGATGGACGGAGTATTGTGATTTTTGACAGTGAACAGTAGGCTCTCAATACCGAGCTTCCTGCCCTCCACAATAAGACCTGCCACAAGTGCCTTGCCCAAGCCCCTGCCCCTTGCCGCAGGAGCAATAGCATAGCCGATGTTGCCGCCTGACTCACGCAGAGCGTCCGTCAGAAAATGCCGCAGCTTTCCGAAGCCGACAGGCTTGCCGTCCTCGTACAGCCAGAAGATAGTCTCAGGCACTTTCCAGCCGTCCACGATGCCAGTCAGAAGCGAATTTGCGTTGGCTCTTTCAAGCCAAGCCTTGTATTCCTCGTAGGTCTTGCCGTGGGCGGGGTTGATAAGTCCGTTTTCGTCCGCAGGTATCTCCTGCAGCATTGCGTAGATATCCTCTCCGTCATCGGGCGAGAGCTTTTTCAGCACAAGGCTTTTTCCATGTGTCATGTTTATCCTCTTTCTATATGTATTTTACCCCTGCTTTATCCAGCTTTTTACGGACTTTAGCCACCTTTTTGGGGTAGACCGTGGCTGTTCCCTTGCGGATTATCTCCGCCTTTATTCCTCGCTTTGCCGCTCCGAGCGCTGTCGAAGTCACACAGCCGCATTCGTCCAGACCGCAGAGATGCAGCGCCTCGTAGCCCTTTTGCTGTATAAGCTCACGCAGCCTTTTATTGGAAAGGGCGTCGCCGAAAAGTTTGTCAAAGCAGTATTCCGAAACTATATCCAATCCGCCGAAAAGCTCCGCTCCCTCCGTTCCTGCAATAGAAAAGCCAAAGAGCAGGCGGTTTGTAGGCAGGTTCTGTATTATGTGACGAATGTATATGACATCACTGCCGTTTTCATCGTACTGGTGTATAAGCTCATTCACTGTGGCGGTCAGCTCAGCGGTGTTGTAGGCGAACTTGGATTTTCTTTTCTCATAGAGATAGTCGTTCTGCATATCAATTACAATGAGTGCTGTTTTCATCGTTATTTTCTCCGCTTATTTAACGGGCTCAACGCACATCATAATAAAACTCGTCCGCCGCCTGTCTGTCCTTGCCTGTGAATATCCTTTTTGTGAGCTTGTGATTCTTGATCAGGTACCAGTCACCGAACTCATCGAACTTGCGGCTGGAGGTCAGCACAACTCCATTTTTGAGCGTACCGTATTTCTTGCCGTATCTTTCACCGAGAGCTTTCAAGCGCCTTGCGAAATCAGCGTCCTCAAGGCTTACAAGACTCTCGTCAAATCCGCCTATCTTATCAAAAGCTTTTCTGCTGAACCAGAACATGGTGGCTGAAATAAAACCGCCGCTCTTTATCATGGTAGGCAGAAGATTGAGCGCCACATATGCGCCCGAAATCGCAATACCAAGCGACATGCGGTCGAACATTGGTATAGCTCCGCCGCCGATGTATTTTCCTGAGCGCAGCAGCTCCTTTATCTCGGCAAGGGCGGTCTTATGCATCACGCTGTCTGCATCAATGGTGACGATCACCCTACCATTTGACGCTCTTACTCCAGCATTTCTGATACTGCTGATGCATTTATCGCTGTTCTCCAGCACTTCTACACCGTAGCGCCTTGCGATATCCGCTGTTCTGTCGGTGCATCTGTTGGCTACAACGATGATCTCCACTTTATCGGAGATCTCTCTTGCCGCTATCTTTATCGACTTCAGACATTTTCCTATATATCTTTCCTCGTTATGCGCAGGTATTATCACTGAAATTAACATAAAGCACCTCCTCACTTACTGAAATACTGCGCAAACACATCGTCTGCATAGCTTACTGCCACCTCGGGATAAGCATAGCCCTTTATCTCCGCCACTTCCCTTGCGGTCTGCGAGAACAGCGACTTAGTTTCACACAGTGCGGCTATCATATCTGCCCTGTCATAATGCGCAAAGCATTTTGGCAGAGCGGTCTTTATTCCCTCGTCTGCCCAGCGGTCGAGAAATCTTCCATCATGCCAGACATCGCTTGCATACTTGCTTACGGTGTACATCTCCAGCATTTTCAGGAGATGGTTTTTGAGATACGCGTCAATGCACATCTTCGCAGTCCAAAGCTCGCCACGCAGTATCTTCTTACCTGCCCATACGACATGGAAGCAGAAATCATTCACAAGATTTATGTACTCGGCTTCGGAAAGCCCGTTGTGTCTCACCTCATGGCTCACATGCTCGCTCAGCAGCTCTCCGATGCTCATCGAATCATACAGCACAGTATAGCCCCTGTTGCACACCCAGCCTGCAACGCCCTCTTTTGCGGCAGCAATAAGCTGTTCGGGCGTGAAAACTATCATATCCACATCGAGAGCATTTTTGTACAGCACTCTCCGCTCCTTGCCGCCACCCAGAGTTGGCTCAACAAAGGATATCCGCATATCACCAAGCCGCTCGGGAATATCGCCGTACAGCCACTTTTCTGTGTCCTCTGCCGCAATTATCAGGTCGAGGTCGGAGTATTCATCAGCCTTTACCTCGCTCCTTGTTGACGAGCCAATGGCAATTACTGCCTTTATACCCTCGTCGGTATTGGCAAGTTCGAGTATCCTGTCCTTTATCTCTGCATATCTGTCCTGCATCTTATCACTGCCTTTCTATTTGATATGTATGGGTAAAGTATACCATATTTTTATTACTTATGCAACAGAAAATCCACTTGTGATCCGCACAATAAGCAGCAAAGCTCCCGAGCGTTTCGGGAGCTGTTATGTTATTCACTGAACTCATCCATCACAGTTGATCTGTCCACACTCTTTCCACAGGCTTGTTTTTAAACAAAGATAGCGCCAGCGAGGGACAGTGGTGAATACATCGGTAGCAGTTCATACAATCTGCTTTGCTTATCACGGGATAGCCATCTTTCAAAGAGATCGCTCCCATCGGGCAATTTCTCTGACACTTGCCACATTTTATACATCTCTCTTCATGGAGATATATCGGGAAAGTTGAATTCCTGCCCAGTATCTTGTTAGGATAATTCAGCGGTGCATACCACTTAGAGGCTGGAATATCAGGCTTTGAACGTGACTTCAGCCTGCTTATAAATATGCCTATATCCTTTTTGATCTTCGACTGTATATCCTTTTCATTCTTAAACCAGTATTCCATAAACGGCACAAGGAGCATTCCATCTGTTGCAGAGCAGCGATAGCTTGCGCAATGCAGTGGTATGAGCTTATGTCTTATGCACTCCTTTGCCAGAATACGCAGACAGTTTTCCGAATACAAGCCGCAGGTAGTAAAAAGAAACGCAGGTATATTTCTTCCCTGTTTCAGCTTTTCAAGAAAGCTCATAAGCGGTCGTGCAGGCTCGGAATGATATGTAGGCGTACCCATTATAACAGCCGAATAGCTGTCGATATTAAAATTATCAGGGAGCCTTTCAACTGAATATATCTCTGTCGGAATTTTCGCAGTAATGCTTCTGATGTATTCAGCAACAGCCCTTGTGTTGCCAACTCCTGAAAAATAAATGATCAAAACAGGTCTCATTTTGCCCCCTATATCTTCTCAGTCTGCATAAGCCAATCAGTGATAGCTTCGATGTTTTCTTCTATCGGCTTAGTACCGTCCACTTTTATCACAGGAATATCCATTGTGTCCAGCCAGTCTGTCACGGTCTTATCCGTGCGTTTTTCGATCAGGTCATAGAACGCTTTTTCTCTTTCGTATAAGTCGCCGCCCTCGCATACTCTGTCACCGAATTTATCATAAGCACGCTGACGCACACGCTTCATTCTTGTTTCCTTTGGCACGCTCACGAACACTGCACAGGTGAACATTGCTGCGGTCTGTTCGCTGTAATTCCCTCGCACCGATGCAAATATCAGGTCGTCATGCTTATTCAGGTCATCGTATAAAAGGCTTACGACCTCTTCCTGAGTTCTCTGCACTGCATAGAGATAATCAGGGTCAGTCTTCGGGAAATAGTAGTCCTCAACATCTCTGAACTCCCAGCCTGTTTTTTCTGCCAGTGCCTTTCCGAGTGTGCTTTTTCCTGCACCGTTGCCGCCGCATATTATTATTTTATGTGCCATCTGTAACGCTTCCTTGCCGTTAATTATACTTCTGGTATGGACATATTGTACCATTATTGCAGCCAAAAATCAAGTATGACAGCATTGCTTGTGCAACAGGAAACGGCGGAGAATACACTCCGCCGATATTACTTTATATTCTCATCAAAAAACGCCACAAGATTATCCATCACGCCGCTCGCCGCCTGAATACTGCCTATCATCAGCAGCTCGGAGTTCAGCTCGGAATAGTCTATATCATAGCCTGCCGCCCGTATCAGCTGGGTGAAGAACACACGCTGAGTTCGTCCGTTGCCCTCTCGGAATGGGTGCAGAAGATTCAGCGTATGATAAAGGTCAGCGACCTCCGCCACAAGCTCCGACCTGGCAAGACCTCTGAAATAATCCATTGAACGCAGACGGGAGAAGATACGCTGACCCTGCTCCTCGATCCTGTCGCAGGCGGTGAAGCGTGTAGTCATCTTTGACATATCTATCT
>JAZPZN010000136.1:0-44555 GCA_045544715.1 Oscillospiraceae bacterium
TCAACTCCTTGGCTCACAGACCGTCATGGCTACGATCCGACTTATGCATCCACGAACTTGCCGAAATCATCCTCGTTGAAGATGGGATCGCCGAGCTCTTCGTTGTATACGTTGCCGCTCTCGTAGTTAGCCTTGTTGTTGTCGATGAGGAGCTTGAGCTCATCAGCGGAGTAGATCTTGAGTGCCTTGTAAGTAGCCTCAACCATAGCATATGCTACAGTATAATCATCAACGCTGGATTCAGGATCAGCGAGAACGTTATCAGCATACTCAACAGCATCCAGGAACTTCTCACCGGAAACAGAGCCGTAGTCGTTGATTTCATTTGTGCGGAAGCCCTCGAGGGAAGCAACATATGCTTCGAGGTCAGCCTTAGTCTTGACAGCGGTAGCTGTCTCTTCTGCATTGGCAACTACAGCAACGGAACCCAGTGCCATTACAGAAGCCATAGCAGATGCAAGAATTCTTCTTCTTAACATAATAGTCCTCCTAAAAGTTTTTGTTTTTAACAACATCTCTGAGTTATCGGGCACTCAAAGTTGTGATAAACGGATGTAAGAACCGTTCACCAAAGTAGTCAGGCTTTGTTTCAAAAAAGTTTCAGCGTTTTGTAAAAAAGTTTGAAAAATTTTATTCAACTGCCCTTACATCATGGTAGTCACGGCTCAAAAGAAAAAAGTTTCAATAGTTTCAAAAAAATTTTAGAATTTTTTTGAACTATGAAAATATGTTTACAGTAAGCGGCGATTGCCGCTTACCGAAACATTGTATGTGTTGATTACTTTCTCTTCTTGGAGAGTACAACTGCACCAGCAGCTACTACAGCAAGACCAGCAACAGCAGCAACACCCTCAACACCTGTGTCAGGAGAGGTCTTGTCAGCTGCGGGAGCATCAGTTGCAGGAGCGTCAGTTGCAGGAGCATCGGTAGAGGGAGCCTCTGTAGCAGCGCCGCCGCCTACAGTAGCATTACCAGCACCGTCGAAGCTGAGCAGAACGTTCTCAGAAGCGTCGAGCAGCTCGAGAGAGATTACTGTGTAGCTGTTCATAGCATCGCCCCACTCCTGGAGACCAGTCTGAACGTAGGTAGAACCAGGCATGAAAGCGTTGTCAGCTGTCATTACGCAACGTCCCTTGTAGGTGTAGTCGCCAACCTTAACGAACTGAACGGGCTTGTCAGCTGCGAGAGTCTCAATACCGAGATCAGCATCGGAAACGCCCCAGAACTCGTTGGAAGGCCAGTTGTGCTCATCGCAGGATGTGATGATGGAGCCGCCGAAGGAGCCCTCGAACCAATCCTGATCAGCCTCAGCAACCTGTACAGTTACATCGATGTAAGCTGTCTGAGTGTAGTCGATTCCGTAATCTGTGGGAGCCTTACCCTCAGCCTCGTTACCAACATTGTAAACCTGAACGAGCCACATGCCAGTACCGGAAGAAGTTGTGCCTGTTGTCTCAACAACAGTCAGGATAGCGCCTGCAGAAGTAGCAAGAGCGGTTGTTGCAACTGCAGCAGCAGCAACGGTAGAAAGAATCTTTGCGATTTTCATGATGATAATCCTCCTTAAAAGGTGTCCGCTTGCGGAATTGCAGCGGATTATAACTGGGTTGTCTACGCATCGGGACATAGATACCCTTGTATAACAATATAGCATTTTAACGCAAATTCGTCAATGTGCAATTTGTATAAATCTTTACAGTTTTTTTAATAACAATTGTTCAACAACCGAAAAACCGAGGCTTTTTAACTCAAAAAACGGCTTTGCAGTGCGCTTTTTACGTTGTTAGGCAAATTGCTTAACTGATAAAAACTCATGTAAAACTTTTTTCAATTCGTCGTTCAATGGGGCATTTTACATCTTGTTTATAGCAGTTTTTGCAAAAAGTACTTGAAATATTCATCGCAAAGTGATATACTATTATTGTTGTTATGAATATGCCTCTTTAGTTAAATGGATATAACAGCCCCCTCCTAAGGGGCAGTTGTAGGTTCGATTCCTACAAGGGGTGCTTGATCCGCACGCAAGTGCGGATCTTTTTTTTACAACCAAACAAAGATCACCGTACAGCAAAACTGTACGGTGATATACTATTTATAATATATGAGCACTACTATATGTTATCCCTATATCCTAAAACTACTTTTTGTAATACATCTCCACAAATCTCTCAATAAGCTCAACACTACCGTCAATTCCTAGGGCCGAGCTATCTACGCACAAATCATAATTCTGCGGCTGTCCCCAACGTTTATCGGTATAGTAGTTATAGTAGGAGATGCGCTGCTTGTCAATGCGCTTTACATAGTCTGCAGCGTGCTTTTCCTCTATGCCATAGACATCAATAGCACGCTTTACTCTGTCCTCAAATGGCGCACAGATAAACAAATGCACAACATCCTCAAAATCTCTCAACGCATAATCTGAGCAGCGTCCCATTATAACGCAGGGTTCCTTGGATGCAATATCCTGGATAGCATTAAGCTGCGCAAAGAACAACGCATCGTCAAACGGAACTCCGCCCTGTCCATACGTCGTAGACAGCAGATACAAAAAGCTATTAGTGCGCTTTTCATCATTATTCTCAAAATGATTCTTGTGGATTCCGCTCTGACTTGCCGCAACATCCAGCAGCTTATTATCATAGAATTCTATCTCTAGTGCCTTTGCAAGCCTCTCTCCGATCTCTCGTCCTCCGCTGCCATATTGTCTTGTGATAGTGATAACTTTTCTAGCCATAATGCACCTCCGTGGGTATAATACCGCTATAACATTGCGGCTTACAATTATTTTAGCATATTTTAGCCGATTTGTCATCAGCTTTCACAATATTTTTTTCAAACAAATTGTTATTTTGTTTATTTTTACAACATATTGCATCCTATGTTGAGCAAAATCACCATTGTCCGAGGTCAAAATTAGCATCAACAGCATGTTTATGCTCCATATCCGCTGAATTAGCATAAATTCCCTTGACAAAATTACACAAAAGCATTTGACAAAAAAGTAAAAATATGCGACAATAATATCAGCGGAATTATCCGCAAACCAATAATATCAAGGGGAGATGTTAATGAAGCTGATCAAAAAACTGACTGCTCTGGTGCTCGCCGCTGCTGTTTCGCTAAGCTGCTCCGTTTCTGCGCTTGCAGAAAACGAGGTCGTAACAGTGCCGCAAACCACCACTGAAACCACTGCCGAACCTGCTGAGACAGAAACCTCTCGCAGCCGTGCCGACATAACTGATAGCAGCTACACTCCGATCGATGTATCCACCTACCAGAGATGGGATGGAAAAACAAAAATGCAGAACGGAGTTAACTATTACATAGACAGCGATGTGGGAATCGTGGCAAATACAAGCCTTCCCGCCGACAGCACTCTGATAGTTCAGAGCGGAGCCCAACTTACACTCTACAAAAACTATAAAATGTACATCCGTGGCAGACTAGTCATCGAGCCATCTGCTACAATGATAAGCTCTGGCGAGCTGAATGTATATACAGGCGGCGGATTTGATAACTACGGCACATATAAAGGCTCTGTAAGCTCGATACTCCGAGTGTACAGTGATTATGTAGTTCATCAGAATTCCAAGACCACGATATCAGGACAGGCCTACATCTACAAGGATGGTGTGTACCTCAACTATGGTCAGACCACTCTCACCGCCAACTCAAAGCTGATGATAACAGGTGAGCTGCAGACCTCCGAAAACGGCAGACTCATCAACAAAGGTTACATGGCAGTTACAATAAGCGGTCGCTCTACTCAGGCAGGTTATTATTACCTCAGCGGAGAATTCGTTAACAGTGGTGTGTTCATTTTTGAGGCATCTGTTCACTACTACAAGACCAAAACTGCACGCTTTGCTGTTTCAAAGAGCAGCCGACTCATCGACTACCGCCGCAAGCAACCGACCCACAATTCTGAAGCAGCCACCACCGACAAAGGCATCAAAGGAATTGATGTATCCTATGCGCAGGGGGCGATCGACTGGAACAAGGTAAAGGCTTCGGGCATAAAGTTTGCCATGCTGCGTGCCTCTCGTGGATATATCAGTGATGCCAAGCCCATGGCAGTAGACAAAACTTTTGAGTACAACATCACTCAGGCAACCTACTATGAGATAGATGTCGGTGTTTATCACTATCTCTATGCCACCACCATTGAAGAGGCTAAAAAAGAGGCTCGCTTCCTGCTTGAAACCATCAAGCCCTACAAGATAACCTACCCCGTAGTTTTGGATATTGAGGAACAGTATCAGGCAGACCTCGGAAAATCCAGAGTAACAGCCCTTGCGAAAGCATTCCTTGAGGAGATCGAAAAAGCAGGCTATTATGGAATGATCTACGCTAACAAGCATTGGCTGACAACCTACCTTGATGTATCCGAGCTTTCCGACTACGATATATGGCTTGCACAGTGGAACACAGTTCCAACCTACAAAGGCGAGTTTGGAATGTGGCAGTACAGTGCAAAGGGCGTTGTATCCGGCATCGACACCTATGTTGATCTCAATCTTGCATACAAAGATTACGCTAAGATAATCCGTGAGGGCGGATACAACAATCTGAAATAGCATCAAAATGACCTGCGAAATTATTTCGCAGGTCATTTCTATGAGTTCACTGATAAATTTAGATATTATTATATTATTTTCAAATATCTTTTCTGAAACAAATAATGCGATTGGCTTCATCGAACCCCATCGACAAATGAAATTTTTGGCTGTTCGTATTGTCTAGTTCACAATCACTTGCAAATTCGCTACAGCCCATATTTTTCGCCCACTTTTCACAAGCAAGAAGCAACTCACTAGCATAACCTTTATTTCGATATCCTTCTTTTATAAACACACCTTCCAAATATCCTACAGGAGAACTATTTGTGCCTTCGACATAATCGTTTCTCAAACTACATTGAGCAAAACCTATTGGCACATTCTCTGAGTATTTAATAAAGCATACCGAAACACCACTACTTATGATCTTCAAAAAGTCTGTCTCTAATTCAGCTAATGTAGCACTATCCCACATCTGAATTGCCAATTCTGCTAAAGTTTTACATTCTGTAGCAGTTGCTGTTTTTATCAAAATAAATCACCCCACTAAATTCAATTATACTATTCCATCATCACAACAACAAAGTCACCCGTAACAAAACAGCCCCGAAAACTCGGGGCTGAAATCATTACTTTGCGTAGTCGATAGCACGGCTCTCTCTGATGAGATTTACCTTGATCTGACCTGGATACTCCATCTCATCCTCGATGCGCTTTGCGATAGTCCTTGCAAGCACCTTCATATCATCATCATTAACTGCCTCGGGCTTGATCATGATACGAACCTCACGACCCGCCTGGATAGCGTAGGACTTGTCAACGCCATTGTAGCTGTTGCAGATGCCCTCCAACTTTTCAAGACGCTTGATATAGTTTTCATAGTTCTCGCTTCTTGCGGCAGGTCTTGCAGCACTGATAGCGTCAGCAGCCTGTACAAGGGCAGCAATAACAGTACGGCACTCAACATCGCCATGGTGAGCCTCAATAGCATGGATAACCTCGGCATTCTCCTTATACTTACGGCATACATCCACACCTATCTGCACGTGAGAGCCCTCGATCTCATGGTCAAGAGACTTACCGATATCGTGCAGCAGACCTGCTCTTCTTGCAAGAGCAGCATCAACGCCAAGCTCGCTTGCCATAATGCCAGCGAGATGTGCAACCTCGATAGAGTGATTAAGCACATTCTGACGGTAGGAGGTTCTGTACTTCAGACGACCGATAAGGCGAACAAGCTCATGATTAAGGCCATTTACATTGGTCTCCATAACGGCACGCTCACCCTCCTGCTTGATACGGGCCTCCACCTCACGGCGAGCCTTGTCAACAGTTTCCTCAATGCGTGCAGGATGGATTCTTCCATCGGTAATAAGTTTTTCAAGTGCGATTCTTGCGATCTCTCTGCGAACGTGATCAAAGCAGGATACCGTGATCGCCTCGGGCGTGTCATCGATAATGAGGTCAACACCCGTGAGTGTTTCGAGCGCACGGATATTTCTACCCTCACGTCCGATTATACGACCCTTCATCTCGTCACTGGGTATAGCAACAACAGAAACAGCGGATTCAGACACTGTATCTGCCGCAAGCCTTGCGATAGCAAGGGAGATGTGCTGACGAGCCTTCTCATCCGCCTCATCCTTTATCTTCTGCTCATAAGCTGTCAGCATAACAGCCTTTTCGTGATTAAGCTCGCTGTCCAGCATACTGAGCAGATGTTCCTTAGCCTGCTCGGTAGTAAAGCCCGAGATGCGCTCAAGAATATCCATCTGGCTGGATTTCAGCTGCTCAGCCTCGGCGATCTTTTCATCAGCCTTCTTGTGCTTTGCATGAAGCTGCTCCTCCAGCTTTTCGATCTTGTCGGTCTTCTTGTCGAGATTTTCTTCCTTCTGCTGAAGTCTGCGCTCGCTGCGTGAAAGCTCACTCCTGCGCTCTTTCAGCTCCTTCTCGGTGTCAGTTTTAAGTTTCTGAATGTCTTTTTCTGCGTCGGTACGCAGCTTGTAGATCTCATCCTTAGCCTCTACAAGGGCAGTCTTTTTTGCTGCCTCGGCTTTTTCGCCTGCCTCCTCAACTATGCGTACTGCTTCCTTTTCAGCGGATTCTATCTGGGCTTCCGCAGTTTTCTTGCGGTAGTTGATACCCATTTTGAAACAAATAAATCCACTTATAACAGCACCAACGAGGAGGGCTGCAATGCCGATGATGATAACCATAGTAGTATCCATCGATTATTCCCTCCATTTTAAAAATATCGGCGGGAAATAATATACAATTTTATTCGGGAAAGTACCGCTGAGCAAGCCCGATTCCCCTCGGTCACACAGCGAAAATACCTAAACGACAGAGCCTGCCGCAACATCAAAATAACCTGTCCCGTCAGCGACGGAAAAAAATTATGTAAGGAAAGTGCGCACCGCACCTCCGAAAACAGATAAATGGCTTTTCCTTTTTGATTATATATTAAATACCGCCACAACGCAATATATAAAAAGATTAGTATATTAACGCCCGACTAATGCCTGTTTCAAACAGCGCAGATTAGCCAATACTATTTTACTACAAAATCACAAAAATGTCAAGGGAAAAGCCACAAACATTTTACCAAAATGCACATATTCTTTCTGTAACGGTTTACATTTTTGTACAGTAGCATTCACCTCAATTACTCGCTGTTATATTTTCGGTTTATTACACTTTAAGAAAATAGGCATCAGCATAGTGTAGAAATGCAGAACCGCCACCTAATAGTAATTTTAAGCAGCGGTTATACAAATAGTTATCTTTTATCTTTAGACCTGCAGATATTTCTCAGCACGCAAGCCTCGCACTTTGGTGACCTTGCATCGCATATCCTCCTACCATGATGCACCAGCCTATGACAAAAATTAAGACTTTCCTCAGGAGGTATTATCTCCCTCAGTTGCTTTTCCACTTTGCCCGCATCCTTTGTATCTGATAATCCCAGCCTGTTCGTCAATCTAATAACATGAGTATCGCAGACATATGCCGGCTTTCCGTAAAGATCTCCTACTATCAGATTTGCCGTCTTTCGACCTACTCCAGATAGTGTTGTAAGCTCCTCAATTGTATCTGGCACCTTTGAGCCGTAAACATCACGAAGTATCCTGCACATACCGACGATATCAGCGGCTTTTGTCTTAAACAAGCCGCAGGTGCGAACGTATTCCTCCACCTCCGACGCATCAGCCTCAGCGAAAGCCTCGATACTCCCGAACCTCTCAAACAGCGCAGGAGTAACCATATTCACTCGTTTATCGGTGCACTGTGCCGATAGACGGGTAGCAATAAGCAGCTCATGCGGCTGCGTGTAATTTAGGGCGCATTTCACCTCAGGGTATTCCTCTTTCAGCAGCTTTATCATCTCCGCTGCAGCTTTTTTACGGTCACGGCGCATTTTCTAGCTCCTTTCAATGCTTTGTTCGTTTGAAGGTTTCAGCTAGCCCATTCAGATAGCTATCAGCTTCTTCCCTTGATTTAAATATTATGACATTCTTATCCTTATAGCTTTCAAGCATGCTATATATCAGCGGTAGATTGTGGACAGGAAAATCAATTATACACTGTTTGAATTCACTGTCAAATTCCGTTTCTACCCACGGCATATCAGGGCGTTTTTTACCTATCCTCGCTTCAATGCCATCAAGGCAGGTCTGTAATGGATAATCCATAAGGAACACCGTATCACATTTACTTAATCTTATATTCAATGTCCTCTGGTAATTGCCGTCAATGATCCACCTATCCTTAGCCAATATCACATTAAGACGCCTATCGAACTCATCTTTAGAGATATTAGTCTTATTAGGCTTGTGCCATATCATATCCAGATGATATAAAGGCAGATCGGTTATTTCCTGCAGTTTTACCGAAAATGTGCTTTTGCCCGAGCCTGGGCTACCGATAACAATGATCTTTTCAAACATGGCTTTCTCCCAAATCTAATACTGCCCCTTGCACCAATTATACCAACTCGCACATCAAAAGTCAATCAACAATAAACGGAAAGCCGCCTGCTTAAACAGGCGACTGAAATTATTCTTCGGTTTCATCATCCACAACAGGTTCTGCCTTTGAAGTACGCACTTTAACGATACACCTATCCACTACGCTGAGTGCAACAAGATGAACTCCCTCATAATCCACGCTCGGCGGAACAATCTCATCCCCCTCGGGAATATAACCCAGCTTATCGGTTATAAAGCCTGCTATAGTTTCATACTCATGCTCCTCAGGAAGCTCAACGCCATACAACGCGAAAACTTCATCGGGATCAGCCTCGCCAACCACGTCGTATTGCTCCTCGCCTATCTTGACTATCTCGCTCTTCTCGTCATCGTACTCGTCCTGAATATTGCCCATTACAGCTTCGATGATATCCTCAAGGGTAACGATACCTGCAGTGCCGCCGTACTCATCGATTATCACCGCCATACCCGACTTCATCTCTGTAAGAGAACGGAATGTATCGGCACAGCTGCAAGCCTCAGGAATAAAGGGAACATCTCGCAGGAAATCTCTCGCTGTAAAGCCGCTCAGATCCTCCTTGCCAACAAGACATAGCAGATCCTTGACTATAATAATACCGAGTATCTTATCGATGCTGTCATCATATACAGGAATTCTTGAAAATCCCATATCAAGGGCAAGATATATCAGATCGTCAAGCGACACCGAAAGCTCCACACCCACAATATTGGTGCGGTGCGTCATAACATCGGCAGCTGAAAGGTCATCAAACTCAAAGATATTGTTTATCATCTGCGCTGAGCTTTTCTCTATCATGCTTTCGTCGCCATCGGGGTCGGGAGTCTTTGAGAGAGCCTCCACCATATCCATGACCTCTTCCTCAGTGGTGACCATGTAGTTCACACCCAGTGCCTTTTTAAGCAGCTTTGTGATACCCTTGTTTAGTGCCACAAGCCAGCCTAACAAAAATCTTCTGACCTTGCGATCCTCGGGCTTCTTTTCAGTGTTGACTGTACTTCGACTGTCTGCGTCCATAGTAATGTGAATTCTCCTCCAGTTTATCGTTTTATCAAAAGTCTATTGCCATAATATCATATTCCGAAAAGTCGCTGTGCATTTTCCGATGTGATACGACATATCTCATCAAAGGAAACACCCTTTATCTCTGCCATTTTCTCAGCGGTATGCCTCAGCATCGTGCTATCGCAACGCTTGCCCCTGAAAGGAACAGGAGCCATGTACGGGCAATCCGTTTCCAGCAATAACCTATCAAGCGGTACAGCCTCACAAGCCGCAAGAGATTTTTTGGCATTTTTAAAGGTTAGCACACCTGTAAATCCCACATACATCCCAAGCTTTACCACCTCTGCAGCAGTTTCTGCACTTCCAGAAAAGCAGTGAAGAACTCCGATCGGCCGATACTCTCGAAGCATCGCCATAGTATCCTCACAGGCATCACGAGAATGTATGATAACAGGCTTTGCTATTCGCTTCGCAAGCATCATCTGCTCTGCAAAAACCTGCTTCTGCAGCTCTTTGTCCTCGCCACCGTAGTGATAATCAAGCCCTATCTCGCCAATTGAAACTACTCTATCATTTTGCGCCAACCGCTCTATCTGTTCGATCCAATCTTCAGGCAGATCATTGCAGTTTTCGGGATGCACGCCTGCCGCAGCGTAGACGTAGGGAAAACGCTCAGCCAGTCGTATCTCTTCCTCACTTGATGGAATGTTGTAACCTACAGCCACTATCTTGTCTACGCCATTTAAGGGCATAGATCCTATCAGCGGTAGCAGATCCTCGCCAAAATCCTCGACGAGATAATGTGCATGAGTATCAATTATCGCCATATATCAGCCTGCTTCCTGCGCATTGAAAAAATTATCGAGCACTAGCGACTTCGTTTCATAGCACTCAAGGGGCAATCGTCCTCTGCCGCCATAAAGCTGCTCTGTATCATTGAATGCGCCTGTAAAGCTCTGTTCCAGCAGGGTCATACGCTCCTCTCCATTGACAGAAACGCAATTGAAAAAGGTGATGAGCCTTTCCGCCGTAGGCTCTGCCGCCCAATACTCCTCACTGTCATTCGGAGCACCGTAGAGAGCAGAAAGCTGGTTTAACAGCTCCTCTGCATACAGCTTTGCGCCAACGCTCGGAACATTGCCCGAAAGCACTTCGCCCTGCTTAACAAACATCGCACGGATGATATGACGCACACCCTCAGTCATAAGCTCGCTCTTGCCCTTTCCTTCGTGCTGCTTTATAGCACCCACCTTATCCTCAGAATTTTCACGCTGGAGAAGGTTGTTATCACTATTCTGCTTATGGGCAGAGCTTTTGGTGTACGCAGGCATATACGCTTTCTGTGACTTTATGAAACTATCGGTATGCTCGGAGGCAAGCGTGGAGGATTTGTCCTCTGTGCGCTGAGCCGAGGATTTGGTCAAATTCGTCTGATTTACCGAGGCAATATTCGCCATTCTTGATATATCCATACTTTACCTCCTTATATCGTTATTAAACCTATTATCAACCAATAGGGCTGCCATTGGGCACATCGCTGTCAAGGAAGATTACTCTCACATCGTCCTCTCCTGCCTCAACAGCAAGTATCATGCCGTTGCTATCCTCGCCGCAAAGGGGCTTGGGTGCAAGGTTTGCCACAAAGATTATCTTCTTTCCGATAAGCTCCTCGGGGGTGTACCACTTGGCAATACCGGACACTATCTGTCTACCGCCTCTGCCATCATCTATCTGCAGCTTCAGCAGCTTCTTAGCCTTCTTCATCTTCTCAGCTGCAACTATCTCACCGCTGCGCAGCTTTGTCTCGAAGAACTGATCGATAGTGATGATGTTCGCCTTGTCAAGATCTTCGTCCTCACGGATTTCAACCTTAGGCTCAAGCATTGCATTAAGCTCCTCGATCTCCTTGTCCATGTCAATTCTGGGGAAGAGAACATCACCCTTCTTAACAGTCACCATTTCACTCAGCACGCCGAACTCAGCCAGAGTATCGTAAGCAGTGCACTTCTCGCAAGCACCGATCTGCTCCCATACCTTAGGCATAGTTGTAGGCATGAAGGGGAACAGCAGACCCGAACAGATACGAACACTCTCCAGCAAGTTGTAGAGCACAGTCGCAAGTCTTGTCTTATTAGCCTCATCCTTAGCGAGCACCCAGGGAGCGGTTTCATCGATGTACTTGTTCGCACGGGAAACCACCTTAAATATCTCCTCCAGCGCCTTGGATAGCTGAGCATCATCAATGTAAGCCGCAACCTTCTCACGCAGAGCAACTGCCATGCCCTTCAGCTCGTCATCCAAAGCATCAGCCTGTCTTTCAGCAGGGAGAGTACCACCAAAATACTTGTCGACCATCGCAACGGTACGAGAAACAAGGTTTCCGAGGTCGTTTGCCAGGTCAGTATTGATACGTCCGATCATTATCTCATTGGAGAAATTGCAGTCGCTGCCGTAGGGCATATCACGAAGAATCTGATAGCGCACAGCGTCAACGCCATATCGCTCACCGAGAATGAACGGATCAACCACATTTCCGAGAGATTTGGACATCTTTGCACCATTGAAAGTTATCCAACCATGACCATAAAGACGCTTAGGAACAGGGATCTCGAGCATCATCAGCAATGCAGGCCATACGATAGAATGGAAACGAACTATCTCTTTTGCAGTCATGTGCATCTCAGCAGGCCAATATTTCTCAAAATCATCGTATGTGTTGTTTTCATAGCCTAAGGCGCTGATATAATTGATAAGCGCATCAAGCCAAACATAAACTGTATGCTTTTCATCAAAAGGAATCGGAACGCCCCATTTTACTGTCGTTCTTGAGATACACAGATCCTCAAGACCATCCTTGACGAAGTTATTTACCATTTCATTCACACGATTCTCGGGACGAAGATAGTCGGTATTCTTCAGCAAGTCGATTATCTGCTCAGTATAAGCGGAAAGCTTAAGGAAGTATGCCTCCTCCTCACTGTCGATGACCTCTCTGCCGCAATCTGGACACTTGCCGTCAACCAGCTGAGTTTCAGTCCAGAAGCTCTCACAGGGAACGCAGTATTTGCCCGAATAGCTACCCTTGTATATAAGCCCTTTGTCGTGCAGCTTTGTAACGATATTCTGTACAGTTTCGATATGGTATGGATCAGTAGTTCTTACATAGCGGTCATAGCTTACCCCCATGAAGCTCCACAAACGCTTGAAATTCTCAACTATCTCATCAACATACTGCTGAGGTGTCTTACCCGCTTTTTCTGCATTCTGCTGAATTTTTGCGCCATGCTCGTCAGTGCCTGTCAGGAACATTACATCAAATCCCTGCATTCTCTTGAAGCGTGCGATGGCATCGCAAGCTACAGTAGTATAGCAGTGGCCGATATGAGGATTACCCGAAGGGTAGTATATCGGGGTGGTTATATAATATTTCTTTCCGCAATTACACATTGTTAAATCAACCTCTTTTTCTGCTTTTTGTTATAAAACTACCGCAATGCGCAGTAATCTATATTAATTTATTATATAACTTTTCCTCTCATTTTTCAATAGTGACGAAAAAAAACAAGAAACTTTTACATATTACATAAAAAAGACTTGATTTTTTCTAAGTTTTTTAGTACAATATAGATTAGAATAATGTTGCACTATGCACATTGATGATGCGGTGCAATGATTATTGCTTACAACTTAGGCTACGGCATAGTGCAGTGCGGCAAGGCTGACCCAGAGGGGTCATCGGAAAGGCGGAGTCGGCGGCTGGCTGACCGAGATTACGGAAAGAGGTAAAAAAATGTCAAACAGGCTGTTTCAGGGCATAGTGCATCAGATGAAGGATGCAGTCAACAGAGTTATCGGCGTTATCGATGAAAACGGCACCATCATTGCTTGCAGCGACCTTACAAGAGTAGGCGGCGGCAACGATTTCTTCTCCATTGAGCTTGGAGATTCCCATGAGGTATTTATCCGTGACGGCTACACATACAAGCCCTTCGGCGTACACGTTAAGCCCGACTACGCAGTATTTGTAGAGGGCACTGATGAGCCCGCTGGCAAATATGCAAGCGTTATCGCCATCTCCCTTTCAGGTATCAAGCAGTACTACGACGAAAAGTACGACAGAAACAACTTTGTTAAAAACATTATCCTCGATAATGTACTGCCCGGTGATATCAGTTTAAAGGCAAGAGAGCTGCATTTCAATGCTGATATCAGCAGAGTGGTATTCCTTATCAGCGTTATCAGCTCCAATGATGTTTCTGCTTACGATGTCATCCAGAACTTGTTCCCCGACAAGAACAAGGATTTCGTTTTCAATATCACTGAGAACGACATCGTGCTCGTAAAGGAAGTTAAGAACAACATCGATGTAAAGGATCTCGAGAAGCTTGCACGCTCTATCTCTGATACGCTTTCCACCGAGTTCTTCACAAAGGTTAATGTAGGCATCGGTACTCCCGTTGTCGGAGTTAAGGATCTCGCTCGCTCCTTCAAGGAGGCTCAGACAGCGCTTGAGGTCGGTAAGGTATTCGACACCGACAAAAATATCGTAAGCTACGATAATCTCGGTATCGCTCGCCTTATCTACCACCTGCCCACGACCCTTTGTGACACCTTCCTGAAAGAAGTATTCAAGAAGGGCAGCATCGAGTCCCTCGACCACGAAACACTTTTCACTATTCAGAAGTTCTTTGAGAACAATCTGAACGTATCCGAGACCTCCAGAAAGCTGTTCGTACACCGCAACACGCTTGTATACCGTCTTGACAAAATCAAGAAGCTCACTGGTCTCGACCTGCGTGAGTTCGACCATGCGATTATCTTCAAGATCGCCCTCATGGTAAAGAAGTATCTTGCGGCCGACCCAGTTAAGTTCTGATCTTAGCGACCACACCAGATCTAAAATTGGCTGCCCCGTTTTCACCGACGGGACAGCCTTTAGAATTGTATTGCGGATAATTTTTAGCCGCAATATGTTAGCAAAACATAGAAAAATTAGGGAAAATATTGTACTGGCACACCATTACAGGAGAAGTATCATGGTAGATTTAAGAAACGTAAACTTGACATATACCAACTACTCCGGAGAGGTAGAGGCACTGACAGATATAAACCTCACCATACAAGACGGAGAGTTTGTTTTTATAGTCGGCAAGAGCGGAGCCGGCAAAAGTACACTGATAAAGCTGCTTATGCGAGAGCTTGTACCCACAAGTGGCAGAGTTTTTGTCAACACCTGCAATCTCAACAAGCTGAAAGGCAAGCAGATAGCTACATTCCGCCGTTCTATCGGCGTTGTGTTCCAAGACCTGCGCCTTATCCCCGACATGACGGTATACGACAATGTCGCCTTCGCCATGCGAGTGGTGGACGAGTCCTCACGAAACATCAAAAAGACGGTGCCTGAGGTGTTAAATCAGGTGGATGTGCTGGACAAAGCCAAGCAATACCCCCGCCATCTTTCGGGAGGCGAGCAGCAGCGAGTTGCTATAGCAAGGGCACTTGCAAACAAACCCTCGCTGATCATCGCCGACGAGCCCACCGGAAACAATGATCCCCAGCTCTCCTACGAGATCACGAGGCTGCTGAAGGATATCAACGAAAACGGCACCACTGTTATCATGGTCACCCACGACCATGAGCTGGTAAAGCACTTTGGCGGCAGAATAATCAACATTGAAGCAGGAAGAATAACCTTTGACGAGGTGATAGGAGGCAAGCAATGAAGACCAGTAATGCCACATACCTTGTAAAAAAAGGAATATCCTCAGTTTGGAAAAACTGGTTCATGTCCTTGTCAAGCTTCTCCATACTGACGATAAGCTTGCTTATGGTAAGCTGTATGGTACTGCTTATGATGAACGTAAACATCGTCATGGGTAATATCGAAGATACCAACGAAATAACCATTTACCTCGAAGAGGATGTCACCGCTCAGCAGATAGACCACATCAACTCCGTGCTGAGCAGCAACGACAATCTTACAGATATCCGTCACTACTCCAAAGAGGATGCACTGGAGGATTTCAGAGCAGATATGGCAGAGTATGCCGATCTTCTCGATTATCTGGATGACAACCCCATGCCGGAGACCTTCCTCGTGCGTGTTACCGAGCTTGAAAAGATCCGCCCGATCGTTGATGCCATCGGCACAATCGACGGAGTGGAAAAGGTAAAAGCCCCCTACGACTTCGCAAGCGTGCTTGTCAATATCCGTCACACATTTACGTTTATTGGCATAATCATACTTGCAGCGCTTATTTTCGTAAGCATCGTCGTAGTATCCAGCACCATCCGCATCAGTGTGCACTCTCGCCGCAATGAGATAAACATCATGAAATATGTGGGAGCCACAAACACCTTCGTAAAAGTACCCTTCTTTGTTGAGGGTATGTTCGTTGGAGTGCTGGCTGGAGTTGCAGGCTGGGCTCTCACATGGCTCATCTACGAAAATGTGAACAACCTGTTCTCTGCAGATCTAACAGTGTGGAGCATGTTCGGCTTTACAGGTCTTATCCCCTTTGATAGTATAATCTGGCCGCTGCTTGGTATAAACTGTATTGCAGGCGCTACCCTCGCCGCTATAGGTACAGTATACTGCACCGGAAGATACGTCAAGGTGTAAGCTCCTAAAAAGAAAGGAAACTTCGTTTGAATAAGAAAATTTCACTGGGCGTTGCGATAAGCCTTGTGGCTATCGGCTGCGCCATAACCTTCGTGCTGACGTGGACTGTTTCACTCAACATCTACAACAGTAAGATCAGCAGCAGCGAAAAATACGACGGTGTATACTCAAAGCTGCGAGAGATAGACTCGACTGTACGCATCAACTACATCGGCGATATAGCCGAGGATGCCCTTGAGGCAAGCATCATCAACGGCTATATGGTCGGCATCGGCGACAAATATGCAAGCTACATGGAGCCATCCTCATACTATGAGCTGCAGCAGAGCAACGGCGGCGTTATTCTCGGCGCAGGTTTTGAGGCGATCGAGGATGGCAGCGGCTATCTGAAAATAACAAATGTATACAAAGGTAGCTCCGCTGAGCTTAACGGTGTTATAGCAGGAGATGTCATCACTGAGATAGATGGTAAGAGTCTGCTTTCTATGGGACAGGGCGTTGCACTTGAAAAACTCTCGGGAGAGGTGGGTACCCGCATTGCGCTGAAGCTTCTGCGTGACGGCGAAAACGTATCCGTTAACCTTATCCGCCAGCAGTTGGAGATAACCTCTGTTTCAGGTGAAATGCTCGATAACAATATCGCATATATCTCTATCACCTCATTCAATGCCAAGACTTCTGAGCAGTTTGCATCAGTAGTGACCAAGCTACTTGACGACGGGGCACAAGCGATAATATTTGACCTGCGCCAAAACAGCGGCGGTCTTGTCAGCGCATTGAAACCAATGCTCAACCGCTTCATCCCGTCAACAATAGTTGCCACTGCCGAATATGCAGATGGCAGCCGTAAGACCTTGATAGAAACCGACAGCGAGACCAATATATCCCTGCCTATGGCAGTGCTGGTCGATGGCGGAACAGCCTCCGCTGCTGAACTATTCGCCTGCGCACTGCGTGATGAATGCGGTGCAGAGCTTGTCGGCACCCAAACCTACGGCAAGGCTGTTATGCAGAATACCTATGAATTCTCCGACGGCAGTGCGGTGACCATATCAACCGCTAAAATATACAATTCAAACGGCGAGTGCCTTGATGGCATCGGCTTAAAGCCTGACTATGTAGCAGAACTTGCAGCTGGTGCTCTCCCAGAGAATCTCACCTTTGAAACAGACACACAGCTACAAAAGGCGGTAGAGGTAATGCTTACAACGATAGTTACCCAGAAGCCTGAAGACGCAACTCAGTAAATAAACGAGCGGATGACCGCCGTGATATAAATTGGAGGACACAACAATGAACGAAAAAGTAATTCAGCTCACCCGAAGCGAATACGAGGAGAAGAAAGCCAAGCTCATCAACCTTAAAACGATCGAGCGTGAAAAGAATATCGAGGACATCAAGGAAGCCAAAAGCCACGGCGACCTTTCCGAGAACGCTGAGTATGATGCAGCCCGTGAAAAGCAGGGTGAGATCGCTGCTGCCATCGAAGAGCTTGAGTCTCAGCTGAAAAATGCAATCATCATCGAGGACGAGGACATCTCTACTGACAAGGTAGGTATCGGTTCCGTAGTAAAATTCATCGACAGAGAGAGCGGCCGAGAAATGGAGTTCCAGATGCATCCCGCAGCAAGTGCTAACCTTGCCAAGAAGCAGATCTCCGAGGATTCTCCCATCGGCAAGGCGCTTATGGGACACTCTGTAGGCGAGACAGTTACAGCTGAAACTCCCGGTGGCATCAGAAATCTTGAGATCCTTGAGATCAAGAGACCCGAGAAAAAGGACGAGGAGGAATAACATAATGGCAGACGAACAGATCGAAATGACCGAGCTTTCCGCTGAAGAACTTGACGAACAGCACCGTGTAAGACTCGAAAAGCTTGCCGCATTGAAGGAAGCCGGCAAGGATCCCTATAAGATAACTAAGTACGATGTATCCATATACAACAGCGAGATCCGTGAGCGTTTTAACGAGCTTGAAAACACCGATGTCACCATCGCAGGCAGAATGATGACACGCCGTATCATGGGCAAGGCAAGCTTTATGGATATACGTGACAACTCCGACAGAATGCAGGTATATGTACGTAAGGATGATGTAGGCGAGGATGTCTACGCTGATTTCAAAAAGTGGGATATCGGCGATATCATCGGTATAAAGGGCAAGGTATTCCGCACCAAGATGGGCGAGATATCCGTACATGCCGAGGAGGTCGTACTGCTTTCCAAGTCCCTTCTGCCCCTGCCTGAAAAGTGGCACGGCATAAAGGACAAGGAGGAGCGTTACAGAAAGCGTTATCTAGACCTTATCGCAAATCCCGAGAACAAGGACACCTTTGTTAAGCGTTCGCTTATCCTGCGTGAGATCAGAAACTTCCTTGACTCCCACGGCTATATTGAGGTGGACACACCTGTTCTCCACACATTAGAGATCGGTGCGGCAGCACGCCCCTTCAAGACTCACCACAATGCGTTGGATATCGACATGTACATGCGTATAGAGACCGAGCTGTACTTAAAGCGCCTTATCGTAGGCGGCTTCGACAAGGTTTATGAGGTAGGTCGTATCTTCCGTAACGAGGGCATGGATGCTACCCACAATCCCGAGTTCACCTCTATCGAGATGTATCAGGCTTATATCGATTACTTTGGCATGATGGATCTTATCGAGGATCTTTACAGAACAGTTACTCTCAAGGTCTGCGGTACTGATACCGTTCCCTACATGGGTCACGAGATCGCTGTCGGCAAGCCCTGGGAGCGTTTGACGATGATCGAGGCTGTAAAGAAGTACGCAGGTGTTGACTACTTCGATTGGGCAGACGATGCCGCTGCAAGAGCCTGCGCAAAGGAGCACCATATTGAAGAAGAGCTTGACGCTGACTCCACAAAGGGTCATGTGCTTATCGCATTCTTCGAGGCATTTGTTGAGGACAAGCTCATTCAGCCTACCATCATCTATGATTATCCTGTTGAAAACTCTCCTCTCGCTAAGAGAAAGCCCGAGTTCCCTGCATTCACCGAGCGTCTTGAGTATTTTATAAACGGCACTGAGTTCGGTAACGCATTCTCCGAGCTGAACGATCCCATCGACCAGCGTGAGCGTTTCGTAAAGCAGGTTGCTGCAAAGCGAGCGCAGGGCGGTAACGATGCACAGGTTGATGAGGATTTCATCACAGCACTTGAGTACGGTCTGCCTCCTACAGGCGGTCTTGGCTTCGGATTCGACAGACTTGTTATGCTGCTGACTGATTCAGCAAGTATCAGAGATGTTCTGCTGTTCCCCACAATGAAGCCCATAGTTTAATGTAAATTTCCGCTGCTGCGGTATTACACATGATGCCGCCGAGCACAACGGCGGCATCACCATTATATTCCATAATTTTCTACAGCAATTACCATGCGCAGGAGGCGCACCTATCAATGGCAACAAATAAAGACGACGAGCAGGAGCTGCTGCGCCAGAAGCGAGAGCTGCTGAAGCTGAAACAAGGTATCATCGAGGAAAGTGATATCATCGAAATCGATGAGCCGCAGGATATCCCCGAGCTGCACGGTTGGAAAAAGGTAGAGAATTTCTTCTACCATAATAAATGGTATGTTATCGTCGGAGCATTGGCTGCACTATTCATTGGATATATCACGTTCGACACGCTTTCAAAAGAGAAGAACGATCTGTATGTGCTTGCTATCTCCACACAGAATGCCAGCGGCATATACGCAAAACAGGTGGATATCGAACATGCACTGGAACGCTACTGCCCGGATTTCGACGGAAACGGCTACGTGCATGTTGGAGTGAATTTTATCAACCTCTCCTATGAAAACGGAGTCACCGAATACAGCGACTCCGAGCATTACAAGTTCGATGCTGAGATATTCACGGGCGACAGCCAACTATACCTCACCGACAGCGGTATAACCGCCATCATCAATGAAATGGCAGACGGCGAGATAGAGTATTTTATGAATATGACCGAAAAATATCCCGATGCCGTGCTGATAGACGACAGTGGCTTACAGCTCAATCAAACTGGCTTTATTGACGAAGCACGCTGGACGAGCTGCCCCGACATCGTTGGAGTTTATGTCAGGGATGTGTTTGCCAACATGACAGGCAACGACGAGGATGCGCAGGAGCAGCGCCGTCGTGCCCTTGAGGTGTATGACAACATCGTTAACAACAATGTAGTCAACCCCGAAAAGTAAAAATTACAGATACTTTTTCAGATGCTCACAAAAGCCCTGCTCACGCTCCAAGAGAGCCTCCGCATCACTTCGGATGTCAGGCTCAGCCGAGGTGCTGCTGTTAACGGCATGCTGCATGTCGATAATACCCATCGTAGTACCTCTTATCATCAGCGAAGCTATGCTTTTGCTGCTGCGGTTTGCGGTAAGGCGGCTGCGTATTCCCATGGTGGACATCGCCTTGACATAAAGCGGATATTCTTTCGGGTGCGCACCTCTACGGCGCAACTCGTTATGCGCCCTTGATGCAACATCACGATAACGCTCACGCTCCTTGCTTATCTCGCTTGCGAGGCGACGATTTTTACAGTAATGCAGCACCTCTCCGCTGTTTTCATATGCCATCTCGGCATTTTTGTATACGCTGCAGAGAATTTCGGCACTCTGACGGTTTCTGAAATCACTCATTTTGATACCTCCAAATTTTGTTGTGTAGGTATTGTTCCCACATTTTCAGCATTTTATCACAGAAAGGAAAAGCAATGCAACGTCAATCCACATTAATGTGTATCCTCAAAGGTATAGGATACATCGTACTCGGAAATATCATGTGCCTGTTCATGACTATGGGTCTTACCATGTTCGGCGCAAATATCGTGTTCAATGTGCTTGCGATAATATGCGGCACTCTGATATTCCACCTGCTAATGTTTACTGTTGCATGGCAGGACGGCGATCGTCAAAGAGTAATGCTGCAAAACAAACGCATCGACTCTCCAAATAACAGACGCTGGATATTTATAGGCATCCTCCTGTTTGTGATCGCTGCTGCACCTACAGTCGTCCTGCTACTTAACAAGCTGTTGTTCCCCGAAGCGGATACTCTGTATCTCTATCCATTCCTCAGCGGCAGTGCTTATCCCTATCTACAGGCATTTGTACCCACTGTAGTCACCGAAAGCGACGCATGGGTGCCTACGACCCTGCGCCGCATCGACCTTATGAGCCCGCTTTTCCCTGCGCTTATGCTGATATTCTATGCGGTAATCCCTGTGATTACTCAGCTTGGCTACTATATGGGCTTAAAGGATATGCTCAACAAGGACAAAATAATGTATAAATAACCACATCGGGAGGATGTCACAATGCCATTTTTAATAGCTGCTTTATGTTTTGGTATCATCATTGTTGCTGTATTTTTAGGCTATACTGGCTATATTATGGAAACTTGGGAGCGAATTTTAGCGGTAAAAACTGAATGTGTGGAGAAAAGAGGTAAAAAGATATATTATCTATATTATCATTATCTTAAATATGAGTATGATGAAGATACTCCGCCTAGCAAGGCAATCATTACTGAAAAAACATACAACGAAATAATACCTGACGTGCGCTATCGTGCGCTGTTCAAGGGATTTGACAGAATCATTCTGGCACGACAGATAGATACCACCTGATATGGATTTTGAGCTGTTTCAATGGATAATTCTAGGTGGTATCCCTGCGGCACTGAGCATATTTGGGCTGTTCTCACCCTATCTCATAGGAGAACGCTGGGAACGCATAGTTGTAGAGGAGCTGAATATATCCTCCACAAAGCAGGATACACCGAAATACATAGTCATATACCACTACGACAAAGGAAAGCTGAAACATAAAAAATACACTGAGGAGCGCATCTTCCGTTCCATGTCAGTGGGGAAAAAGTACAAAGCGCTGATAAAGCGTTCGCAAATACTAATGCTAAAACACCCAAGTGAATACACGATCTAGGAGGTAAATATGGACGTAATTCAGATCATCACACTCTGCATCGCAGGAGCAGCTATCGTAGGTTTTGTAGCATGGGCAATAGTCTACTTTATCATGTTCTCCGAGAAAAAGGAAAAGATCTACATAACCGCACTGCGCAAGGAAGGCGACAACTGCATCATAGAATACTATGTGAAGCAGAAAAAGGACAAGATCAACTACACAAAAAAGGTCAGCGAAAAGATCTACAAGGTTATGAAAGTTGGCAGAGCCTATACTGTACGCATTAAGGGCAGAAAGATCGATGCCGTTCTTAAAGAGAGCGTAAAATAAGATATCGGACAAACGATAAGCCGCAGAGTATTCTGCGGCTTATTTATTTAATTTCGGATTGTCAGTTCGCCCTAAAAGATAATCTATAGATACATCAAAATAGTCGGCAATAGCGATCAAAGTCTGATAATCGGCTTCGTGTTCTCCCGTTTCATATCGGCTTATCGTATTCTGATTCATATTAAGTTCTATCGCAAGACACACTTGTGATAAATGACGTTGCTTTCTGAGTTCCTTTAGCCGTTTCATCACATCACCTCATGACAAAATTATACCAAAATGGTATAATATATTATATCCCGTTTACGTATATTTTCGCAGACGAGAAAAATTTAAGGAGGTTTTTATAATGAGTTTTTGGCGAAATTTAAGCAAAGTCATTTTTGGGTTCAGTTTAATAGGCAGTGTAATCGTATCGATTGCAGCATCTATTATGATGTGCGATATGTTTGCCCATGGCACTGACAGTGAAAAGTTCCTGACGGGTATCGTATGTTTCTTGATATTCGAGTCTGGCTTTATCGTACTTCACACATTTATTGCTATGTTTATTGAATTGTGCGATAATATATCAGATATCCGAGAAAAGCTCTTCAACAGCAGCAACTGTGCTCCTAGTTCCTCACAACATATCTCTTCAAGACTGGATAAGCTTTCAAGTATATCGAACGACAGCAATCCCAATGCTTGCGATTTTTGGGTATGCAAAGAATGTGGAACAAAAAACAATAGACTCGAATCAATCTGCAAAGGCTGCGGCAAATACAAATGACAACCGCATAAAACAAAACCTCCGCACCCAAACGAGTGCGGAGGAATTTTTATGCTATTTTACAAGCGAGAATATCACTTGTTGAGGCGAGCCTCGAGCTTATCAAGCTCAGCCCACAGCTCTGCAGGGATCTTACCGCCGTTAGCAGCGATATCGTCGTTGTAGTAACGGCGCATCTCAGCGATCTCCTTCTTCCAGAGGTCGGTATCAACTGCAAAGAGCTTCTCCTCGATCTCGGGAGTGATCTCGTCCTCGATACCTGTGAAGTTGATGTCGCCCTTCTTGGGGAGGTAACCGATAGCAGTCTCCTCAGCATCAACAGTGCCCTCGCATCTCTTGATGATCCAGTCGAGTACACGCATATTGTCACCGAAACCGGGCCAGATGAAGTTGCCGTTCTCGTCCTGCTTGAACCAGTTAACATTGAAGATCTTGGGAGCCTTGTCGCCAAGCTTCTTGCCCATCTCGATCCAGTGTGCCCAGTAGTCACCTACATTGTAGCCGATGAAGGGCTTCATAGCCATAGGATCGTGACGGAGTACACCTACTGCACCTGTAGCTGCTGCTGTAGTCTCGGAAGAAACTGCAGAGCCGATATATGTGCCGTGTGTCCAGTCGAAGGACTGATATACCAGAGGAGTTGTGGATGCACGACGGCCACCGAATACGATAGCAGATACGGGAACACCCTTAGGATTGTTGAACTCAGGGCTGATGCAGGGGCAGTTCTCAGCGGGAGCTGTGAATCTGGAGTTGGGATGAGCGAGCTTCTGAGGCTTGCCGTCAGCAGCGATAACTGCTGTAAACTCCTTGCCGTTTACCTTAGCACCCTTCCACTCAGTTGCGTTAACGGGAGGATTCTTGTCGAGACCTTCCCACCAAACTGTCATATCATCATTGTTGATAGCAACGTTTGTGAAGATAGTGTTCTTCTTTGTGCACTCAAGCGCATTGAAGTTGGACTTAGCGTTTGTACCGGGAGCAACACCGAAGAAACCGTTCTCGGGGTTGATAGCGTACAGTCTGCCGTCGTCGCCGGGCTTCATCCAAGCGATATCATCGCCTACTGTGAATACCTCATAGCCCTGATCCTTGTATACTGCGGGAGGAATGAGCATTGCGAGGTTGGTCTTACCGCAAGCGGAGGGGAATGCTGCTGTGATATACTTAACATCACCATCGGGCTTCTTAACGCCGAGGATGAGCATATGCTCAGCCATCCAGCCTTCCTTCCAACCCTGATAAGATGCGATACGCAGAGCGAAGCACTTCTTGCCCAGCAAAACGTTACCGCCGTAAGCGGAGTTGATGGACCAGATAGCATTATCCTCAGGGAACTGAACGATATATCTCTTCTCAGGATCAACATCAGCCTTGGAGTGCAGGCAACGTACAAAGTCGTTAGAGGTGTCACCGAGGTTCTCGAAAGCCTTAGTGCCCATTCTTGTCATAATGTTCATATTAAGAACAACGTAGATAGAGTCGGTGATCTCTACGCCAACCTTAGCGAGGGAAGAACCGATAGGACCCATAGAATAGGGGATAACATACATTGTTCTGCCCTTCATAACACCGTCGTACATAGGTGTCAGCTTAGCGTACATCTCCTGAGGATCCATCCAGTTGTTGGTAGGACCTGCATTCTCCTTTGTCTTGGAGCAGATGAAGGTTCTGTCCTCTACACGAGCTACGTCGTTAGGGAGAGTTCTGTGATACAGACAGCCAGGGAGCTTATCCTCGTTGAGGTGGCACATAGCGTCCTTGCTGTCAGCAGGGAGAGAGGTAACCTCTGCGGTCAGCTCATCGAGCTGCTCCTTAGAGCCGTCGATCCATACTACGGAATCAGGCTTGCAAAGAGCGATCATCTCATCGACCCACTTGATAACATTAGGGTTTTTTGTTAAAACACCGGGATTTCTTGCCATAATGGTTTTCTCCTTATAATTATATTTTCGGGAAAGGTGTGAAAGCCATTAAACACCGCTATGCAGCGCCATTTTCAAACACTTTCTCCTCATATAACATTATACATTATATTTTGCAATAAGTCAATATTTAAAAATAGGATTTTTACGCAATTTAACCAAGAGATTTATGCGTTTTTCAGCACTGTTGACATAAACATCAGACACTCTTCAGCAGACATTTAATACAAGGATATCAGCATATGCTTTCCATACACTAACACAGCTACACGGACCTTATTGCCTGCTTTAATGCCATCATTCGGTAATGAATAGCCCGAATTCTTCTTTACAGTTATCCAGCTTCCGCCTATCCCAAGTTTTATATTGTCATCTCTTATCATCTGTGATGAAACCTTGATCAGTTCCTCTTGATAAAATGTACGGCCACGTTTCCATACACGCTTTATTTTTTCCACTTCAAATTCATAAGCCTTGAACGTGCCTTTTTCAATGGTTGGATGGGTTACCGCATTGTATATTCCTGCTACAATAACAAGCGCAGGCGGAAGCAACAATATCAGCGACACTATTATCTCAACACCATTAATACTACCATTACCAAATGTCGTTCCACACACAATGGCGAACAAAACAAACCCCAGTATTCCGAATACTATTTCAGCAATAGCATTATAACGTCCTCTTTTTGTGTCAAATAGCGTCAGCAGATACTTTCGGTCATCGTTTGACAGCGTTATTTCCTTAGCGTTATCTGTTTTGAAAGTCTTAAACCTATATTTTGTTCTGCCATCACTTATAAAATGTTCAGCGTAATCGTATGTATTATTCATTCCGCATATCCTCTCATTTACAATGAAAACGGGCGCATTTCTGTCACCCGATAAGTTCAATTAATAATCTCATAAGTAAAATCGCTGAAATCTACACCCGCTACAGCTCGTTCCGCCATCAGCACACCCGCATAACAGCCATCTGAATTTTCCGAATTCTCTATGCGATTAAATATCAAATGAGGCTGATTATTTTCATTGACAGTTATTCGATTTAGCTTCAGCAAGCTGTCGGATTTTATAAAATAGCCCTTGCCCGAAATATACATCGGCATATTATTGTTGTAATAATACTCCTCATAAAACTCGTCGTTAAGCTCCAGCGTCACCTTTTCCACACCTGCTGTCAAGCTATCTGACAAAGACACGCAGGTATCAGAAAAGTAGTTATACTCCTCCACAAACCTTGCGCTTATCGAATCAAAATAACAAGCTCCGATGAAGTAAAAATCATCATTGTAAATCACACCATCCTCAAGCAACGGCACAAGCGTTTCTGTATCAAAGCCATCGTTATAAAGCACGATACGCTCAGGCTGTCCCAGCTCATCAGGGTAAGAAATAACCGTTATACCATCGTATATTCCCATCAGCTCTCCATTACGGCAGATAGCCACCCTACCGTCAGAGGTATTTCCCAAAGCATATACTGCACCATCCCAAGTGTATCGGTATACTAACGCAAGCTGATTGCGTGCCACCGTATAATCGCAGATACTCTCCCAATTGTTGTATTGCAACGACAGCTCCCAATGATGTATATCTACATCCAAATCATCAAATTCGATAAAATCCCATTGCTTTATTTTCTTGATACTACGCCTTGTTCTGCCATCTATACCGCCCGATGTCACCTCAACATCTGCTATAAGTCTCAACGGCTTGCCCATCGGCAGATCGTCCTCTCCCAAAATGTGTGGCACATCCGCCAACCATTCATCGTAGATATACTCCTCAAGGCACGAATAATTGTCACCACATCTGACAACGACAAGCTCTTCGTCATAATATACCGCTTTCGCCATTCCATCAAACACATCAGGCGGATCGGAGTAGATTATAGAATATGACGGATCAGAAGTCGTAGTAGTTGAGCCTGTAGTTGGATTTTCGGGAGCTGATTTTTCCTCACATCCCGTCAGACATAGCCCTAAAACCAGTAACAACGAAACAAACCGTTTTTTCATATTATCACTCCCGACAAATTGATTTTATAGTTTAATTATACTACTTTTTATCTCTGTTGTCAACAAATATCGGGCGGTATCGCAACCGCCCGAAAGTATTTACTTCGCCATAATCTCACACATCTTGTTTGTGAAATCTACGGGATTTTCGATAGGCATTCCCTCGATCATAAGTGCCTGAGAGTACAGAATATCAGCATATACGCCCGCCATATCCTTGTCGCTCTCGTAGAGGCTCTTCAGCTTTGCGAAAATGGGATGCTCAGCATTGATCTCAAGTATCTTCTGTGCCTTTGCCTGCTTAGCCTGCTCATCTGGCATAGCGGAAAGCACCTTCTCCATCTCAACAGAGAGCGCACCCTCGCTGGTAATGCAAACGGGATGAGTCTTCAGACGGTGGGAGAGCTTAACAGCCTTTACCTTTCCGTCAAGCTTTTCGGTCATAAAGTCGAACAGCTCCTTGCTGTCCTCCTCGGCCTTCTTTATCTCCTCCTTCTCCTCGTCGGTCTCAAGTCCGAGATCGTCAGCAGAAACAGACTTATACTCCTTCTCCTTATACTCACGCATCATCTGTATGGTGAACTCATCAACGTGATCGGTGAAGTAGAGTATCTCATAGCCCTTATCTCTCAACAGCTCTGTCTGGGGGAGTGACTCTATCCTTGCAACAGAAGAACCGCTTGCAAAATAAATATACTTCTGCTCCTCACGCATTCTGCCCACATACTCCTCAAGAGTAGTGTAACCGCCGTTGCTGGACTTGAACAGCAGAAGATCCTGCAGATCCTCCTTGTTCATACCGTAGCTCTCATAAATGCCATACTTTATCTGAGTGCCGAAGGTCTCAAAGAACTTCTCATAATCCTCACGCTTGTTTTTCAAAAGCTTTTTCAGCTCATTGCGAATGCTCTTTTCGAGGCTCTTTGCAATCAGCTTAAGCTGTCTGTCGTGCTGGAGCATTTCTCTGGAAATATTCAGAGACAGATCCTCGCTGTCAACAATGCCCTTGACAAAGCTGAAGTAATCGGGCAGAAGATCTCCGCACTTCTCCATTATCATTACACCGTTGGAGTAAAGCTGAAGTCCCTTTTCAAAATTCTTGCTGTAATAATCAAAGGGGGCCTTTGCAGGAATGTAAAGCAATGCACTGTATGTTGCTGTACCCTCAGTCTTTGTGTGGATATGAGCCACAGGCTCCTCATAATCGTAGAACTTATCCTTGTAGAACTGATTATAATCATCATCCTTGAGCTCTGTCTTGCTCTTCTTCCAGATAGGTGTCATGCTGTTGAGGGTCTCGGTAACGATCTCCTTTTCGTACTCGTTTTCTGTTCCCTCTTTAAGTTTTTCGTGCTCAACATCCATCTTGATGGGATAGCGGATGTAGTCGCTGTAACGCTTAACAAGGCTCTTGAGCTTGTAGGGAGTGAGATACTCGTCATAATTCTCTTCGTCAGCGTTATCCTTGATTTCCATGATTATCTGTGTGCCGTGACTATCCTTCTGTGCCTCACCAATGGTGTAGCCGTCAACGCCCTCGCTCTGCCACATATAAGCCTCGTCACTGCCGTAAGCCTTAGAGATAACAGTAACTCTCTTTGCCACCATGAATGCGGAATAGAAGCCTACACCGAACTGACCGATGATATTTACATCCTCTGTCTTTTCATTCTCATTCTTGAATGCAAGAGAGCCACTCTTTGCAATAGTACCGAGATTGTTCTCAAGCTCGTCTTTGGTCATACCGATGCCGTTGTCGGTGAGGATGATCTTGCGCTCATCCTTGTTGACCTCCAGCTTCATCTCCATATCGGAGCGGGTGATACCCGTATTCTCGCTCATAGATTTGAAATACAACTTATCCATAGCATCGCTGGCATTTGAAATAAGCTCACGCAGGAAAATTTCCTTATGGGTGTAGATAGAGTTGATCATCATCTCAAGCAGTCGCTTGGATTCGGCTTTGAATTCTTTGGTTTCCAAAATAATCTCTCCTTTATATTGTGGCTGTTAAGCCGTTTTTAACGATTTTAGCACTCTCCTCAAAAGAGTGCTAAATATATTATACCACTATTTCAGAAAAAATCAAGTGTTTTTATTGAATTTTTCTTTTATGAGGTGTATAATATTAACGCATGGACAAGAAACAAAAGAAAGGCTTTATATGGAACAATCTATCGTCATCGCCAAACAGGCGATAATTATGTTTGTGCTGATATTTGTCGGTTTCTTCTTATATAAAAAGAAGATGATGTCGGAGGAAACGACAAAGCAGCTTTCAAAAATAACCCTCACTATCGTAAACCCGATAATAATCTTCAACTCCTATCAGATGGAATTTGACCCTCAGTTGCTTACAGGTCTGCTTATAGCGACAGCTCTTGCAGCAGCAGCCCATATTATTATGATAGGATTTTCACATCTTGCCGTCAAAAAAGGGCAGCAAAACAGCGAGATAGAGAGATTTGCAATCATCTATTCAAATTGCGGTTTCCTCGGCATACCACTGGTGCAGGCAACTTTTGGCAGTGAGGGAGTATTCTACCTCACCGGCTACATCACGATGTTCAACCTGTTTATGTGGACTCATGGTGTCATCCTTATGCGTGGCAGCAACAACATCGAAGAAAAGCAGAGTCCTGCCAAAAACCTGCTTAATATACTGCTCTCTCCTGCGATAATCGCCATACTCCTCGGATTAGTATCGTTCTTCAGCGGTATTAGACTGCCCGAGATAGTGCAGACACCTCTCGACTACCTCGGCAGTATGAACACCCCTCTTGCTATGCTTGTATCAGGTGCAACCATCGCAAAGGCAGGGCTTGTTAAAGCATTCAAACGTCCGAGGGTTTATATAGTACAGCTATTCAAACTGGCGATCATCCCTGCAGTGCTGGCGCTGCTGTTCTCGCTGCTGTTTTTCATTGGAGTGGATATGCTGATAGTTGACGTGGTGCTCATCGCTGCCGCTGCGCCTACAGCATCGGCAACGGTTATGTTCGCATATACCCATGACCGAGACGCTGAGTATGCATCAAATCACTTTGCGCTCTCCACTCTGGCAAGTATGGCAACAATGCCCCTAACTCTGCTGCTTGCATCGTTGCTCACCTCTCTCTGGAATGGGATGGGCGGCATATAATCATCAAAAGTGACATTTTTTGTTCATAGTATTGTGTAAAATTCCCATAAAACCAAAAATTCTTTGTGCAAAATAGTAATTGAAAAATTGCCGCCTAAGTGATATAATAATATTGTAATAAATTTGCAAGACAGTATAGTAGCCTGATGGCTAACATACTTCTTAATATATTTTCCCCAATTATTTTTGCCGTACGAAATCCACTTTTCCCCAAGTGGGCGGCGCATGATTTGATTTCCGCAGACACCCCCTTGTCTGCGGTATTTTTTTACTGTTTTGCAGTTTGACATAATCCCATTTTTATGCTAAAATAATTATCAGATACTAAACATCAAGGAGGTGCCGCCATGAAATGCGCAAGATGCGGACGTGAATTCAACGAAAATCTGCACGACTACTGCGGATACTGCCGTACTGTACACACCCCCGACGGCGAAGCTGTCAGAAGTATTGCTGCGATGTTGAAATATATCACCGACAAATTCGGCACTCAAGTGCTACTCGACAAACGTCGCACCGATGCACTTATCTCCGATTTCTTCCCTAAAGAAGAGGGAATCCGCAAGCTCGTTTATATCACCCTCTATGACGGCACTGCATCAAAGCTGTACACGGTTAGGGAAAAGCCATTCGAAGTCCGCTCTGCTGCCGCTGCAAAATGCGTAAAGTCCCTGCGTGACGGCATAGGCATGAAGGGCAGGATAGCTGCAGAAGCTGTTGAAGCCGTTGCGATGGCTCTCGGCTGTGAGATATCCTTCCACAAGCCATCCTCTGCCCCTGCCGCTGCAACAGAAAGCAAAAAGAACATCACCGACAGTGCCGAACAATATTCTCTCGGACGACACTTTGACCGCCTGAAGATATACGACAAGGCGATATACTGGTTTGAGCAATCAGCTCTTGGGGACTGCGGTGAAGCTCAGTATTACCTCGGATACTATCTGTTGGAGAGCCGTGGATGTGTGCAGGATGTGCCACAAGCAAGGGAATGGTTCCTCAGAGGAGCTGAAAACAACATTCCTGCCGCACAGTATATGACTGGATATTTCTATGCAGAGGGAATCGAATGCGAGCTCAATGAGTCTGTAGCATTCGATTGGTTCATGAAGGCTGCAAGGGCAGGCTACGGCGAGGCTATTAATGTAATAGCCCTTTGCTACGAAAACGGAGTATACGTCCGCAAAAACAAAGAGATCGCCGCAAAATGGCGTTCCCTTACAGAGGGCGAGGAGGTCACTGAGGAGTTCCTTGCCGCTGTAGAAGATCATCCTGAGCCGCCCACACCTCCCGCCGACGACGGCGAGGAGCTATATCGTGCAGCCCGCCGCTGTATAGCAGATAACGATGCAGAGGGCGCAGCAATGTTCTACCGCCGTGCCGCAGAACTAGGCCACGCAAAGGCTCAATGCAGCTATGGAAAGTGCCTCTACAAGGGCGCAGGAGTAGAACAGGACAACGCTCAAGCCTTCTGGTGGTTTATGAAAGCCGCCGCTCAGGGTCTTGATATTGCGGAATACAATCTGGGTGTAATGTTCTTAAAAGGCGTTCATGTAGAAAAGAATAAAGACATCGCCCTAGAGCATTTCCAGCGTGCCGCAGATATGGGACACGAGGAGGCACTAAAACTGGTCAAAAAAATGAAGTAATAGCGGCACCCTTTTTGGGTGCCGTTTCGTCACATTCCACAAACAAGTTGCATTAAATATCACCAAACTGTTCAAAATTAATAAAAAGCACTAGACAAAATCGCAGTATAGTGTTATAATCTATTGTAGAATATTCAACACGAAGGTGATATATAAATGGAACTTAAAAAACTGATATCTGACGGCGACAAGGTGCAGGTGTATGAGTGCGACGGTCTTGCCGTTAAAGTGTTCAAAGACCCCAAGGAGCCAAAAAGTGTAGTCCTGTACGAAGCTCTCACTCACACAAGAGTGGAGGAAACAGGCTACAACAAGATACCCTCACTTGAGGAGATAACTAAGATCGACGGCAAGTGGGCTATAGCATACAGATTCGTCAAGGGAACCACCCTTGCTGAGTTGCTGCGTGAAAATCCCGAAAAAGCAGACGAGTACCTCTCGATGATGGCTGACCTGCAGATCGAGATAAACTCCAAGCGCTCTGCCAAGATAAGCAAGCTGAAGGATTATCTCAAACGCTCTATAGAAAGCCTCGATATGATAGACGATGTGAAGAAGTATGAGCTGCTCACCCGACTTGAAGCTATGCCCAAGCACATCAAGCTATGTCATGGCGAGTTCACTCCCGACAATATCATCATCAACAACGACGGTACTGTTGTAGTTGACTGGCTGAAAGCGAAGCAAGGCAATGCCTCTGCTGATATCGCAAAGACCTATCTACATTTCTGCCTCAACCATCAGACCGAATATGCTGAAAAATATCTCAAGATATACTGCGAAAAAACAGGCACAGCTAAAAAATATGTTCAGGACTGGCTGCCTATCGTTGCCGCTGCGCAGCTAAAATTCAAGCGTCCCGAGCAGCGTGAGCTGCTGCTGACCTGGATAGACATCGCAGACTATGACTAAGCTTTTTTGAGCATCTCCTAATGCTCTGAATATCGGGCTGCCCCTCCGCATAAGCGGAGGGGCAGAATTATTATAACAACAAGATCCCCCTCACATTGCTGCAAAGGGAATCGAATTTCATCCATTTCCAAACATCTTTTCATACTTACCATTGTAGATGCCTGTAACCATAACAGAAAGGAAACGAAAATCATTTGCAAGGTCTACCTCTTCGGCTCCCATGCCGATATCACTGACTATGCGCACCACTGGGCGCAGCACATTCTGATTATGCTTGATAACCACCGCCTGTCTGCCATCTGACAGATTTATAACAGTACCGACAGGATAGGGATTAAATGCCCTTAAAAAAGCCGCAACTACCTCAAAATCAAAGTGACTGCCACAGGCACCCTGCATATATTCCTCAGTTTCAGCCACCGACCAGGGTTTGCGATAAGGGCGGTTTGACGTGAGGGCATCAAAAACATCAGCTACAGTGATTATCCTCGCAATAAGCGGTATCTTCTGACCTTTAACACCTGTGGGATATCCGCTGCCGTCATACTTCTCCTGATGGAAGAGAACTCCCGACATGATATTTGAGTTATAGCACTTGCTGCGTTTGAGTGTGTTGTAACCGATAACGGGATGTTCCTTTATCTTCTCAAACTCTTCATCGGTGAGCTTTCCGGGCTTGATGATGATATCGTGCTCAACACCCGATTTTCCGATGTCGTGCAGCAGCGCAGCAGTAACAACCTCCTTGATATCCTTCGGAGATAAGCCGAGCTCAGCCGAGATGCTGGTGGATAGCATCGCAACACGCAGGCAGTGCTTGTATGTATAGTCGTCATAGTTCTGCAGTGCTATCATCTGATTACCAAGATAGGAGGAGTCGTTTCCGATATCCGCAATGATGTCATCAGCCATTGCATCCACCTGCTTTACAGCCACCTGCGAAAGCTCCTTGACCTCATGGTTCTCATCAAATATGTTCTCGAGCTGTGTCAGTGCCTTGCTGATATGCTCGTTCATGACCTCTTCCTGCTCTTCATCCTCTTGCTGGACGGGAACATCAACAGCAACATGAACTATGTCACCCATCTCAGGTCCCGATGGATGCGTATGCGGATCTATCCTGCCCTCAATAGCAACAGACTTGATACCCTTTGTTTTCAAAAGGGCTATCATCTCTTCAGTCAGCATAGTGCCACGCATGAGCAGTGTGCGATAATCTCTTGCGGAAGTACTTGCAACATCCTTCGCCAGTATCATGCCCTCTGACAAATTGCCAACGGGTACAATAATCATAAATTCACCCCATTTTTTAGATAGCCAAGCTGCGGTGTTATCGGGTACTTGGCGATAAAGCTGCGCCCTGCGGCGAAAATCATTTCATGCCCTTCATAAGTGGATCGTTGTAGATGCCATCGTCAACAGCCTTCTGAAGTTGAGCCTTTGCCAGCTCCACATCCTGCTCGTACGTTATGCCAAACCAGCGGCTGTCAGTCGACAGATTGCGTACCTTGTAGCCGTTTTCGTGTATCTCACGGTCAACCGCATCGGCTATCGTAAGCTCAGCCTTAGACTCATCGGCATCAAGTGCATTGAGAAACTCGATAAGGCGATCTTCGAGAAGTGGCATAAAGCCTGCCCCGAAGCCCCACATGCTCATGGAAACAATATCGTTCTCGCCGAGAACTCGCTCTGCGCCATTGTAATTGCCTCTTATAATGCCATCATCATCCTTTGAAATGCCCCTTGTTTCCTCCACGAACTGAAGAAGGCCATCGGCATCAGCCTTGCAAACTCCACGGTTAACGCTACCGTTGTCGGAAAGAGTGTTTTTAAGCATAAAGCCCACCGAGCAAGCATCTGCATCAAAATCCCTCAGGAAATCTCCTAATCTTTTGAACGCATCGCTGCCATAGAAATCATCTGCATTAATAACAGCAAACGGACCATCAAGAACATCCTTGCAGCACCAGAGTGCATGAGCAGTACCCCAAGGCTTTGTACGTGAGGGGAACTCGCCCTCTCTGCAGGGGAGCATCTCACGGGACTGCATCACATATTCGACAGGTATGTATGCGGCAGTTCTGTCACCGATAGTGCTCTTGAACAGCTCTTCGATGTCCTTGCGGATAATAAATACAACTTTATCAAAACCTGCGTTTATAGCATCGTGTATAGAATAATCGATTAACAGCTCGCCCGAAGGTCCCAGGGGTTCCAGCTGCTTTATTCTGTCACCAAATCGGCTGCCCATGCCTGCGGCAAGGACAACAAGTGTCATATTAGCCATTATATTTCCTTTCACTTGCAGGGCGGAACTTTATCCGCCCTTTAATAAAAGTGTGATCACTTCAGGCCTGCGATAGACTCGTTGATCTTCGCCATCTTCTCCTCGGCCTTGGCGAGCTTTGCACGCTCGTTTTCAACCTGCTGTGCAGGAGCCTTAGCGAGGAAGCCAGGATTATTAAGCTTCTTGGAGAGGAACTCAATATCCTTTTCAGCAGCCTTCTTCTCCTTTTCAAGACGTGCAAGTTCCTTTTCCTTGTCAACCAGCTCACCCATGGGCATGAATACTCTTGCGCTGTCGGATACGACGGTGATCATACCCTCAGTGTCGGAAATGTTCTCAGCCACTGTGAATTCTCCTGCGCCTGCCAGCTTTTCAAAGAATGCCTTACAGCTGCTGAACAGCTCTGTGAACTTAGTTTCAACAAGCATAGTAACCTTCTTGGAGGGAGGAACGTTCAACTCGTTACGCTGTACACGGATAGCCTTGATAACATCAACGATCCTGCCAAACTCCTCCTGCTCTGCGCCGAAGTGCAGCTTTTCATCATACTCAGGCCATACAGAGATCATAATGCTCTCTGTTTCGGCGCCGGGCATAGATGCCCAGATCTCTTCAGTGATATAGGGCATAAAGGGATGCAGCAGCTTAAGGATACCCTGCATTACATAAACGAGAACATTCTGTGCTGCGAGAGCGGTTTCGCCGCCTGCTGCAATTCTTGGCTTTGTCAACTCGATATACCAGTCGCAGTAGATATCCCAGATAAAGTCAGTGAGGTTCTGCACTGCGATACCAAGCTCATACGCCTCGAGGTTGTTTGTTACATTCTTGATAACATCGTTGAAGAGGCTTATTACCCACTTATCCTCTATAGGAAGGTTTGCTGGCAGAACTGCCTTGTCAAAATCCTCAGGCAGATTCATAAGGATATAGCGAGATGCATTCCAGAGCTTGTTTGCAAAGTTTCTGGAATTGGTTACCTTGGTCTCTGTCCAGCGCATATCATTACCTGGAGCATTACCTGTAACCAGTGTCAAACGCAGCGCATCTGCACCGTATTTGTCGATGATCTCCAGAGGGTCAACACCGTTTCCGAGTGACTTAGACATCTTTCTGCCAAGCTCATCACGAACAAGGCCGTGGATGAGTACATCCTTGAAAGGCTTTTCACCTGTATGCTCAAGACCGCTGAAAATCATTCTTGCTACCCAGAAAGGAATGATATCATAGCCTGTTACAAGTGTGGTCGTGGGATAGAAATACTCCATCTCGGGGGTCTTTTCGGGCCAGCCAAGGGTAGAGAAGGGCCACAGTGCAGAGCTGAACCATGTATCGAGTGTATCCTCATCCTGCTTCATCGCAGCACCACACTTGGGGCAAACAGAGATGCCATCGAGGGTTATCTCAGTATGACCACACTCCTTGTTCTGGCAATAGTAAGCAGGAATACGGTGACCCCACCAGAGCTGACGAGAGATACACCAGTCACGGATGTTCTCCATCCAGTAGAGATAACCATTCTCAAATCTCTTTGGAACATATCTCAGCTCACCGCTCTTAACCACATCGATAGCAGGCTGTGCAAGCTCCTTCATAGCTACGAACCACTGATAGCTTGCTCTGGGCTCTACGGTAGTACCGCAACGCTGGCAGCAGCCAACATTGTGCTTGTGAGGCTCAACCTTAACAAGAAGTCCGAGTGCATCAAGATCAGCTACCATAGCCTTTCTTGCATCGTATCTGTCCATACCCGCATACTTGCCGCCAACACCCTCCATAATGGTAGCGTCGTCGTTCATCATATGGATGATAGCAAGATCATGTCGCTTGCCTACCTCAAAGTCGTTAGGGTCGTGGGCAGGTGTTATCTTTACGCAGCCTGTACCGAATTCTTTATCAACATACTCATCGGCAACGATGGGTATCTCTCTGTCTGTCAGAGGGAGCTTCAGCATCTTTCCTACAAGGTGAGTATAACGCTCATCATCGGGATGAACAGCAACAGCGCTGTCACCAAGCAGTGTCTCGGGACGGGTAGTAGCTATTTCAAGATATCCGCTGCCGTCTGCCAGAGGATAGTTGATGTGCCAGAAAAATCCGTCCTGCTCCTCATACTCGCACTCGATATCGGAGATAGAGGTCTTACAGTTGGGACACCAGTTGATGATACGCTCGCCGTGGTAGATAAGTCCCTTATTGTAGAGGTCGATAAATACCTTCTGTACAGCCTTGCTGCAGCCCTCGTCGAGGGTAAATCTCTCACGCTCCCAGTCGCAGGAAGAGCCGAGCTTCTTCAGCTGCTCTACGATACGACCGCCGTATACTCTCTTCCATTCCCATGCTCTTTCGAGAAATCCTTCACGACCGATGTCGTCCTTTGTTACGCCATCCTCCTTCATCGCTGTAACGATCTTAGCCTCGGTAGCGATAGACGCATGGTCTGTACCGGGCAACCACAAAGCGGAATAGCCCTGCATCCTTCTCCAGCGTATAAGGATATCCTGCAGAGTGTTGTCAAGTGCGTGACCCATATGGAGCTGTCCTGTAATGTTGGGCGGAGGAATAACGATAGTATAAGGTGTCTTCTTGGGGTCTATCTCAGCGTGGAAGTAGCCCTTTTCCTCCCAATTTTTATAGATACGATCCTCAAACTCCTTAGGAGCGTAGGTCTTTGCAAGTTCTTTTCTCATTTGATATAATGTCCTTTCGTTTTGTGTCATATATACCGCATCTGCGGTTGGTTTATTTTACATTCAGCGAATTCACAAGCTCCTCATCGGGGGCTACGAACAGTGTTTTATTGTTTGTGAATGTCACCATGCCGGGCTTTCCTCCTGCGGGCTTCTTTACAAATTTCACCGCAGTGTAATCAACAGGCACCTGCGATGAAGCCCTGCCCTTTGAGTGATAGGCTGCCAGCATAGCTGCCTCATATAACGTCTGCTCAGACGGGATTTTTCCCTCGCATCGGATGATAACATGAGAACCCGGGATGCCCTGCGTATGCAGCCAGATATCCGTTGCCTTTGCAGTCTTGAGAGTAAGCTGGTCATTCTGCCGATTGTTGCGTCCGACAAGAATGTCGAAACCCTCTGTCGAGCGATATTGCAGCGGCTGCGACAGTTTTTTCACCTTTTCGTCAGCCCTCACACCGCCCCTGAGATATCCTTGCTCACGCAGCTCTCTGCGTATCTCAGCAAGGTCAGCCTCGCTCTCGGTGCGACTTACAGCATCAAACACACTGTCGATATAAATAAGCTCCTGCTGTCCCTTTGCAATGAGATCAGTAAGCATCTTTTCAGCAGTGTCTAGCTTGCGATATTCGTTGTAGTATTTCTGGGCATTCTGCGCAGGAGTAAGACGAGCGTCAAGCTGTATCTCCCTTGCTTCACCTGTAAAAAAATCTTCAAGAGTACATTTTGTCATACCCTTTTCAAGTCGATAGATGTTAGCATTGATGAGGTCGCCGCAGACTCGGAATACCTCCCTTTCGCCACACTCCGAAAGCTCCTTCTTCTGAAGCTCCAGCTTGCGTGATACTCGCTCATAGCTGTTCATCAGCAGCTTCAGCAAGTCATGCGCCCTTTGCTTTGTGCGCTCTGTCCTGCCTGCCGCTGCAAAAAAACTATCAAGCAGCGTATTCGCATTTTCGCAGTGAGATACCAGCATACCCGTAGCATACTGCTCAACATTGATAAAGCAAAAATCCTTTTTACTACCGTTAAGGTCGGAAACTATGGTGAATTCCGCTTCGCCGTTGAGGGCTTTTTTCGCCTTCAACAGTATAAATTTAAGCCTATCTTTTGCACTGTCGGAAAGCTCTGAGCATACCGCATCTACATCCTTTGCAGCGTAGTATGCACACTCCCTCGCAAATATCGGAGAGATACCCTCCAAAACTGAGGTGAGCTTTTTGGCTAGCCTTTCGGAGCTGTCAGCAACAGCCTCCAACACCTGCTCTGGAGTAACCTCCAACAGATTAAGTCTATCGCTCCTCGGCGGAGTTTCATAGGGGATATTGGGTAAAACTCGCCTTACCGATGAAATGTCATCGGTGACTCGCTTTACGCTGTCTATCACCCTGCCATCACGCACAAGGATTATATTGCTGTGCCTTCCCATAATTTCAGCGATGAGTGTGTTGGTCACAATGTCGCCTATCTCATTGGTGCACTCAAAATCAAAATATAATATGCGCTCCAATCCATCCTGACGAATAGCTGTAAGCCTACCACCACCAAGATGCTTGCGCATCAACATACAAAGCATGGGCGGCTGCTGCGGATTCTCAAACGCAGCCTCAGTCAGATTTACTCTGGCGCTTACGCTGTTAGCGGATAATATCAACTTTTTTGCGCCGTCACGCAGTGTGCGCAGCGATATCACCAGCTCCTCTCGGGAGGGCTGATACACCTTGTCAACACGACTGCCAATAAGCATCTGAAGCTCAGTTTTGACAATATGCAAAAAGGCTCCGTCAAGCGACATTGCAGCTCCCCCTCTCTAAGTCAAGATAATGATGTCAGCACTGATACAGATGGCGGAGATACAACGCAAAACTGTCACAGGCAATATTCTGACCGTTTTCATTCTTAAAAACAAGATGATTTGTGCTTTCTTTAAGCTTGTCCGAAAAGCAGAGCTTCTCCACCAAAGCCATGCTATCCTCATTTCTTACCGCCACAGTAAGCTCGGTGTAACGGTTTGCCCTTGCAATGCGGCTGGCTTGCTCTACAAGCTCAGTGCCTGCGCTAACGCTGCGGCTGAAATCGGGTAGAGTAATGAACGCACGGTTGATTCCATTCGCTGCCTCTCTATCCTCCAACTGATGAAAAAACAGCAGCCAGCTGACAGATATTCCGTTTTCTCTGGCGACCATCAGCTCAGCCCTGCCATTTTCAAGGTATGGGGTCAGTTGGGATACCTGTCCCTCATCATATCTGCAAACATTGTATAGATCAGATACGGTGCCTTTTATTATCATGTATTATTTGCCTTTTCTGTTAATTTGTTATGTTGTAAAACACTTTAAACATAAGCGCACGGCTCAGTATCGTTATCTGCCGTAAAGACCGGCACATCGCCGAAATGCCTGCTCAGCAGTGCTGCAAGCCTGTGCGTTGCACACTTTTCAGTACCAAAATGCCCTGCATCCACCAGCACAAATCCGCTGTTTATTGCATCTATCCACACATTATGTTTGATATCACCTGTCACAAGGGCATCACATCCCCTGTCGATAGCATATTGCATAGTAGAGCCACCTGCGCCTGAGCACACCGCAACACGGTGTATCTCCTTATTGATGGGTGTATAACGCACACCTTCCAAATCAAGGGCGCTCTTGCAATGCTCCGCCAGCGTCTTAGGGGTGAATGAAAAATCAAGATCGCACACCGAACCAAAACCCAGTCCATTTTCATGGACAGGCTCCAACACATCACCTGTTGCGGTAAAACCAAGAAGCTCCAGCAGCGCATCGCCTACACCACCCTCAGACATATCGAAGTTTGTATGCATGGCAATAGCACTTATATTGTTCTGAACGAGCTTGTACGCAGGATTCGGAGGGCACACACTTCTCAGCGGATCGAAAATGACAGGGTGATGAGATATTATAAGATTAGCATTTTTAAGCACTGCCTCATCGATTATCGCATTCGTGATATCGAGACATGTGCATATTCCTGTAACAGTGGCATCCTTATCGCCCACCAGCAAGCCGACATTGTCATGCACCGCCGTATTGAAAGGGGATATAGAATTAAGATAGTCGTATACTTCCTTTACTGTCATGACAGCTCCTCCGATCTTTTATGTATGGCAGCGGCAGTTTCACGAAGCCTTCTAGCCTCATTGCCGCAGCTTTCGGACATCTCCATGCGGAGCGCATTTTTCTCTAGCTTTTCTGCAATCAATTTCAAAAATCTGCCATCGGAAACCTTGCCGCAAAGCGCAAATATCTCATCGATCTCACGTTTTTCGCCTGTATACTTCACCAACATGATAACATATGCACGCTTACCATCATAGGCAGTGTGCTCCTCCATTATCTCGAAGCCACTGCCGCAAAGCCTGCGTCGCAGCACCTCTGCCTTGGTCATTGGCTGAAGAATAAAGCGGGTATCCTTTGACAAAAAGCGGCATCCGCTGATGATATCAGCGATAAGCTCGCCTCCCATGCCGCAAATAACAACATCATCGGCATAGTCTATCTCCTGCAAGCCATCAGATTTCTTCACACGCACATTTGTCTTGCCGTATTGCTCCACAGTGCGCCTTGCAGACTCCAGCGGTCCATCATTGATGTCGCAGGCGATCACCTCACGCTCCTCGTCTGCGAGAAAGCAGGCAAGCAGCGCATGGTCAGTACCCACATCGCAAACGACCACATCACGGCGGCATAGCTTTGCCGCCACAGCAAGCCTGCTGTCAAGTGCTATCATCAGTTGCCCATCGCAGCATTGAGCTGCGCTACGATCTCGTCAGCGTTAACACCGTGTACCATGCAAGCCTGCTCAACGCTCTCGCCTCTTGCGGAAGGGCAGCCTAAGCAGTGCATACCCATAGCGAGGAAGATAGGTGCAGCAGCCTCGGGGTTAGTGTCAAGAATATCGCCGATAATAGTATCTTTGGTAATGATCATAATAAAAAGTCCTTTCTTCGTACGGTGCAGCTACTATGCGCAGGACACCGTAATTTATAAATATACATATTATATTATACCACAGCTTAAACGATTTGTCTAGTGCTTATCTCATCCAATTTGCCGCTTTTATTATCTGCGAGTTTGACAGAAAATACACTAAACGTCGGTGTGCATATTGCACAAAAATGCGATAGCATTATTATCTGCGGGGGTGATTGACTTAAATGTCAGATTATTGTATAATTTATGATATCATACAACAGTGCTCTAGCAGCCGCCTAAACAAAAGGATTAACACCACTTGATATGTGTCCCACACCAATATATCCCGAAGGGAATGAAAGCGATGATTATTGATCTTGATGTAGTTAAAAGGGCTCTTTATGAGCTTGATATAGCAGGACTGTTGGCCTTTCCACACTGTGGCCCGGCCGACCTGTACGACGGTGCAGCTCAGCGCATTTATGAACGGCTAGTGCAGCTAGAACAGCCTCTTGTGATTACCGTGCGTAACATTATCAGTCAGATAATCTCAGAGCGATTTGACACTCACTATTCCGATGAGGTATTCGACCTGCCTGCAAGACAAATACTTGGTCTAACAGAAGAGCATCTCTGCCCCGTATGCAGACAAGCTGTTTTCGCCGAACGGGCAGCTTATGATGTGTGCGACATCTGCGGTTGGGAGGATGATGGTCTGCAGGACGAAGATCATACCTACTGCGGCGGTGCAAATTATCCCAGCGTAAATCAGGCGCAGATGCACCTATGGCTGTTCGAGAACGAGCCGACAAAAAAACAGATGCTTGACGCATGGAAAGACTTCCTTAACCATCGCAAGGAGATATATGCAGAACACGGTGCCCCCGAAACCGTTGAAGAAACCCGCCTGCTCAGCGATGCACTTAGAGGTGCCAACAGCGTGCTTGTGGGTACACTGATTCAGCTTTACTCAAGGCTTTTTTGCGAAGAACAGCGCCTTATAGAGGAGCGCAGGGCTATCGAGTGGCTATCTAACAGAAAAAGATAAAATAGACGGCAATGCCGTCTATTTTTATTAAGAAATCTTTTTTTGCTATTGATTATCCTGCAAAAATATGTTACAATTATTATGTATCAATATATTCAAATACTGATATCCGTCTGTTCCGTCAGCGGAGCCGTTTCAGTATTCCTGCAAGCAGCAACTTGTGGGAAAAAAGAGGTGCTGCTCACAGAGCCTCACAAAACACGGAGGAAACACCATGGGAAATGTTGTTATAAAAGCTAACCGCTACAGGTTGGTGGATAATCACCCCTTTGAAATGCCCCTGCCGCTGGAGTTTTCAATTCTCAAAAAGGACAGCGTTATAGCAGAGTACACCATTTCAGAGGATATGCTGGTAAGCTGTAATATTGTAACAAAATACAAAGAGGAAATGCTGACCACTGTTCATAGAGAGATCAATATTTCCGATATATATTATCTGTTCTCATGCAGAGTTTTTCAGGATTTCACACCCTTCACACAGTATGAATTAGACCGCTTCGGCATAGAAAAATATGATGTTTATACCATCCTGCAAAAAACCCACGGTATGACGCCATACGACAAATACTGGCTGAAATTCAGCGGCGAACAGTGTACATATGAGGAAGCTCTTGAGCAATTCAATGTCGAGCCTCCCAAGCAGGATATACCTGCCGCTACGCCTGAAAGCTTCGGCAATGTTAACGAGATACTCCATCAGCACAAAGTGGATTTCAGCAGCATTGCCGCCACTATGCCAACTCCGGATGCAACACCTGCTATCGTTAACGGCATAGTTGCACCTGAAGCATACAAAGAGCCGGAAGAGCAGTTCGAAAACAACAAAATGTCGCAGGACGACATCGAAGCATTGCTCAATGCCGCAGGAATATCTCCACCCGAACCCGAGCCGGTTTCTGCTCCATCCTTTGAGGGTGGTCAGATGTCACAGGACGATATCGCAAAAATGTTCGCCGCAGCAAGTGCTGCTCCCGAGCCCTCAAACGACAAAATGTCCGATGACGATATATCCAAACTGTTCGAAAGTGCAAATGCCGCTCTCGCAGAGAAAGAAGCATCAGCCGTAGAAAGCTCCAATGCAAAAATGTCCGAGGATGATATTGCTGCTTTATTTGCCGCTGCTACCGCTGAGCCCGAGCCCGCTCCTGCTCCCGTTTCTGATGGCGGCAAAATGAGTCAAGATGCTATCGCCGCTCTGTTCGCTGCAAACGCTGCAGAGGCCGAACCCGAACCCGAGCCCGCTCCTGCTCCCGTTTCTGATGGCGGCAAAATGAGCCAGGATGCTATCGCTGCTCTGTTCGCTGCAAACGCTGCAGAGACTGAACCCGAACCCGAGCCCACTCCTGCTCCCGTCTCCGACGGTGGCAAAATGAGCCAGGATGCTATCGCCGCTATATTCGCTGCAAACGCTGCTGAGACTGAGCCCGAACCCGAGCCCGCTCCCGTCTCCGATGGTGGCAAAATGAGTCAAGATGCTATCGCCGCTCTGTTTGCTGCAAATGCTGCAGAGGCTGAACCCGAACCCGAGCCCGCTCCTGCTCCCGTCTCCGATGGTGGCAAAATGAGTCAAGATGCTATCGCTGCTCTGTTCGCTGCAAACGCTGCTGAGGCTGAGCCCGAACCCGAGCCCACTCCTGCTCCCGTTTCTGACGGTGGCAAAATGAGTCAGGATGCTATCGCTGCTCTGTTCGCTGCAAACGCTGCA
>JAZPZN010000137.1:0-3451 GCA_045544715.1 Oscillospiraceae bacterium
CTGCAAAGGTTAAGTCCAAGGTTTAATAGCTATATAGCATAATTAAACCTAAACCTCTATCCACGCTTGATTTGCCCTGCTGAAAAGCGGGGCAAAAGGCGGGATATATTATTTTATTAAAGAATGTTCATGCTAAGGGTATTTCCCGAGGCTTTATTTTAAGAAAGAGTTGTATTATGCAGTATCCAATTGACGATAATAAGGAACTGAATGAATCAGCTGCTGAGTCAACACCGCAGACGGAGGAGGCACCTAAGCCTTTCTCTGGTGTGCTTGAATGGCTGGGCAGCCTTGTTTATGCTGTTATCATCATGCTGGTGTTGAATATCTTTGTATTCAGGAGCATTACTGTAGACGGCACATCAATGAATAATACGCTCCAGCATCAGGATAAGGTCATTGCGACCAACCTGTTCTATACTCCTAAAAGAGGAGATATCGTTGTTGTACAGGCTGACAGGCTTATGAACAGGGCAACGATGCGCTATGGCGAGCCAATAATCAAGCGAGTTATCGCTCTTGAAGGTGACACCATTCGTTTTGATTTCAACAAAGGCGAGGTATACCTCAACGGCGAGCTTCTTGAAGAGGATTATATCGCTGCCAAGACCTTAGACCCTGAGAGTTGTCAAAGCGGCGTTGATTATGTCGTGCCTGCGGGTCATGTGTTTGTAATGGGTGATAACCGCAATGCATCGACAGACAGCCGACACTATGCGGTAGGCTTTGTAGATAAGGATCTGATCATGGGCAAGGCGGTATTACGTTTTATGCCCTTTGACAGTATGGGATTATTATGAGTGAGATCGTAGGAAATATCCAGTGGTTCCCCGGGCACATGACTAAGACCCGCCGTCTTATTGAAGCGGATCTGAAAATGGTCGATGCTGTTGTTGAGATAGTAGATGCCCGTATTCCCGAGTCCAGCAGAAACCCGATTCTTGACGAGCTTGTTAAGGATAAGCCTCGTATCATGATAATGAACAAGTGTGACTATGCAGATGAAAATGCTACAGCCAAATGGAAGCGTTATTATGAGGGTCAGGGTATGATGGTGTTGACCTGCGATTGCAGAAGCGGTAAGGGGATCAACAAGTTCCTGCCAGCGGTAAAAAAGCTGTTGAGCGATCTTATCGAGCGTCGCAAAAAGCGTGGCATGATAGGAAAAGCACTCCGTTTGATGGTGGTAGGCATCCCGAATGTGGGAAAAAGCTCATTCATCAATCGTATGGCAAACAGTAAGAAAACTAAGGTTGGCGACAAGCCCGGAGTTACCCGAGGAAAGCAGTGGGTCAGCATCGACAAGGATGTTGAGTTGCTTGATATGCCTGGTATCCTCTGGCCTAAGTTCGATGATCAGATAGCGGCACAGCGCCTAGCTTTTACCGGTGCTATAAAGGACGATGTTATTGATGTAGAGGCTTTAGCGAGGGCACTCGGTGAGTATCTTTTTGAAGAGTATCCCGAGCTTATCGCTCAGCGTTACAAGATAACTGCAGATGGCGATGTGCTTACTAATATTGCAAAAGCACGAGGAATGATGGTCTCAGGCGGTGAACCTGATACTCTCCGTGCGGCAACGACCCTGCTTGACGAATACAGAGGTGGAAAGATTGGCAAGATCACGCTCGAATGATATTGCTGAACAGCATGATCTGTTCGCTTACGACAGTGAGCTGCGGCTTATAAACGGAGTTATCTGCGGCATCGATGAGGCAGGCAGAGGCCCGCTTGCAGGTGATGTTTATGCAGCAGCTGTCATCTTTGAAGAGGGCACTGTTATTGAGGGTATCAACGACAGTAAAAAGCTTACTGAGAAGAAGCGTGAGCAGCTGTTTGACGAGATATGTGAGAAAGCTAAGGCTTACTGCATTGCAACAGCAAGCGTAGAGGAGATAGAGAATATCAATATCCTCAATGCAGCAATGCTTGCAATGAAGCGTGCTTATGAAGGCTTAAGGCTTTCTGCTGACCTAATTCTTGTCGATGGTAACAAGGCTCCCGATATCGACTGCAGGATAACTACAGTTGTAAAGGGTGATGCTACTTCGGCGTGTATTGCGGCTGCATCTATTCTTGCAAAGGTGGCAAGGGACAGATATATGCTTGAACAGGCTGAAAAGTATCCGCAATACAGTTTTGAAAAGCACAAGGGTTACGGCACTAAGGTACATTACGAAGCGGTTGATCAGTATGGTTTGTGTCCTATCCATCGTCCCTCTTTCTTCAAAAAGTATTTCGATAAGAAAAATGGATAAAAAGGCTAAAGGTCAGCTTGGTGAAGATGCTGTATGTGCTTTGCTCACAAAGCGAGGGCATGAGATACTTTGCCGCAATTACCGCAAAAGATGCGGTGAGATAGACATCATTTCCCGTAAGGGAGAATACATAGTTTTTACTGAGGTCAAGACACGCAAGCAGCACAGCATGGTAAGTGGTGCTGAGGCTGTCGATAACCGAAAGATAAGTAAAATAGTACTCACTGCAGACAAGTATCTCTCTGAGAATGAGCTTGACCTGCAGCCGAGATACGATATTGCAGAAGTAACAATAACGTGGGGCGATGCACCTGCTGTTATCCGTATAGATATCTACGAGGACGCTTTCAGTGCAGATGGTATATATACGGAGAATTGACCCTGCGATGAAAGGACGACACATTATGAACTACAAAAGCACGAGAAATTCTTCTCTCAAAGTGAGCAGTGCTTATGCAATTGCAAAAGGACTTTCCGATGAGGGCGGTCTGTATGTACCTGAGAGTATTCCTGCTTTGACTAAGGACGAGATCCTTGCGATGTGTGACAAGAGCTATGCAGATCGTGCGTTTGAGATCTTCAGCAAGTTGCTGACAGATTTCACACCCGAAGAGGTACGCCACTGTGTAGACAGCGCATACAATGACAAGAATTTCGATACAAATAATATTGCAGAGATATCCCATCTGCTGACAGGCACTTATGTGCTTGAGCTGTGGCATGGCCCTACTTGTGCATTCAAAGATATGGCTTTGCAGATACTTCCTTATCTGCTGACTACATCTGCAAAAAAGACAGTTGATGGCAAGGAGATCGCTATTCTCGTCGCTACATCCGGCGACACCGGTAAGGCTGCTCTCGAGGGCTTTAAGGATGTTGACGGTACTAGCATTACCGTTTTCTACCCCGAGGACGGCGTAAGCCGTATGCAGAAGCGTCAGATGACCACTCAGGAGGGTAAGAACGTTCATGTTTGCGCTGTTGTTGGCAACTTTGACGATTGTCAGAATGGTGTAAAGGCTATATTCACTGACAATTCTATCGCTGACAGACTTGCAAAGAACAATATATTGCTTTCCAGTGCTAACTCCATTAACTGGGGCAGACTTGCACCTCAGATCATCTACTACGTTTCTACTTATGTGGAGCTCCTGAAGAACAAGGAGATCGAGTTCGGCGAGAAGATCAACATT
>JAZPZN010000138.1:0-11339 GCA_045544715.1 Oscillospiraceae bacterium
ATACGGCGGCTCTCATGTCGCTCTGTACCGATAACGAACAGACCGCCGATGTTGCGTACCTCCTCAGCCTCTGGGCCGATCTTATCTTCATACTTTTTGTTGAGCTCCTGATACTTTGCTCTTGCCTCGATGATCTCCTGATTGTCGGTCTCGGCGAAGCCTGTAGCCTCTTGTATCATAGCGTCCTCGTATCCGAGTTTTTTCATCTCGTGGATAGCGAGGTACTCAGCGTTACCGCCGAGCTTGATATCTGTACCACGACCTGCCATGTTGGTGGCGATGGTTACTGCGCCTTTCTTACCTGCCTGTGCAACGATATCAGCTTCACGCTCGTGGTTCTTTGCGTTCAGCACCTCGTGCTTGATGCCCCTTGCCTTCAGCAGCTTGGAGAGCTTTTCTGACTTCTCGATGGTAACTGTACCGACAAGCACTGGCTGCCCCTTCTTGTAGCATTCCTCTACCTGGTCGCAGACTGCCTTCAGCTTTCCACGCTCATTTTTATATACCTGATCCTGATTATCGATACGCTGGATAGGACGGTTTGTGGGTATCTCAACAACATCGAGGTTGTAGATCTGACGGAACTCATTCTCCTCTGTCATTGCTGTACCTGTCATACCCGACAGCTTTTCGTACAGACGGAAGAAGTTCTGGAAGGTGATAGTAGCAAGGGTCTTGCTTTCACGGTTTACCTTCAGACCCTCCTTCGCCTCAATAGCCTGATGCAGACCGTCGTTATAACGACGACCGTACATAAGACGACCTGTAAACTCGTCAACGATGACTATCTCGCCATCCTTGATTACATAGTTCTGGTCAATGTGCATCACACCGTTAGCATGGATAGCCTTGTTGATATGGTGCTGGAGGGTGGTATTTTCGGGATCCATGAGATTTTCGATGCCGAAATACTTTTCAGCCTTTGCAACACCTGAGGGTAGCAGCTGGCAGCTCTTAGCCTTTTCGTCAACGAGATAATCGCCGTCGAAGTCGCCATCGTAATCCTCCTTGGTGTCTACCTCGGCGATTACGTCCTTTGTAAGTGTCTTAGCGAACTTGTCAGCTTTCTCATAGAGGTCAGTAGACTTTTCGCCTCTGCCCGAGATAATAAGGGGAGTTCTCGCCTCGTCGATAAGGATGGAGTCCACCTCGTCAACTACTGCGAAATAGGGCTTGCGCTGTACTCTGTCCTTAGCGTATACGCACATATTGTCACGCAGGTAGTCAAAGCCAAGCTCGTTGTTTGTGGCATAAGTGATATCACAGGCATAAGCCGCACGGCGCTGGTCGTTGTTGAGGTCATGGGAGATAAGTCCAACTGTAAGACCGAGGTAGCGGTGTACCTTTGCCATCCACTCACTATCACGCTTAGCAAGATAGTCGTTTACGGTAACGATGTGAACACCCTTACCTGTCAGCGCATTGAGGTATGCGGGGAGAGTAGCAACGAAAGTCTTACCCTCGCCTGTACGCATCTCTGCGATACGACCCTGATGGAGTACGATACCGCCGATGATCTGTACGGGATAGTGACGTATACCGAGAACTCTTGTGGAAGCCTCACGGCATACAGCAAAAGCATCGGGCAGGATCTGGTCAAGGGTCTCGCCGTTTGCAAGACGCTCCTTGAGGATGCCCGTCTGAGATTTCAGCTCGGTTTCGCCCATTGCGGCATACTTGTCAGCAAGGTCAAGCACTGCCTGCTTGATAGGCTCGATACGTTTAAGCTCTTTCTGAGAGTAGGTACCAAAGATTTTTGTTAAAAGTCCCATTTGTATATATTGTCCCTTTCTAATTTCAAACAATTGTCTTGTCCAAAATACAAATATTCACTCTATATTATATCGCATTACATTTGATTTGTCAACATTAAGTATACAATATTTAATAAAGAAATATTCAATGTCGTTTTTTAGGCAAATCATATATGAAAGAGTGGTTAAATCTTATGTGATAGTGCACATAAAACTTGGCAATCTGTCCGAACATACAACACTCAGATACAACAACATCATTTGGAGGTAAACACAATGACAAAGGAAGAAATTTTAGCAAAGGCACAGAAGGAAAACAAGGGCAAGGATATCGAAAGGCTTGAAGCTGATAGCAAGGGTGGCGCAATGGCGACTATCGTTTCAGCTATATATGCGAGTATAATGTTCTTTGCGGAGATGATACTCACAGACATATACAATTTCAGCCTATGGGGTGTAGTGACTATGATGAACTCTGTTATCAACATATATATGTTTATCAAACTGAGAAAAAAAGTACACCTTTTCGCAGCAATCGTATGGTCACTATGGACTATCGGGCTCACCATCGCAGCTATAAGCGGATTTGTAGCAACTACAGTTTAATGATCGAGGTGACAAATGGAAGACAATTTAATCCTCAAAAACCGCATAAAAGAAATCCGTACTGAGCTTAAAATATCCCAGGCACAGCTTGCGGAGATGGTGGGTGTTTCACGCAACACGATAAGCTCCATTGAAACGGGACAGTTCAGCCCTACTGCAAAGCTCGCACTTATACTATGCATCGCCCTCGACAAAAAGTTTGAGGAGCTGTTCTATTTCGACTGAGAATATATCTTAGCCGAGCGGTGATAATATCATCAAAGGATGGTGATATTATGCCGAAGCAGAATTTCCCCTATCCGCCTAAAAAGGGCGGAATGTATCAGGGTTTTGATCAGGACGACTATATGCAGGTAGGCTCAGCAATGGATTGCACAGGGCTGATCCCCTCTGATCCCGACTCTGATGAGGAATTTGAAAATTACAACGAGTTATACCATTTTCTGCCCCCCGAAGCTGATTGAAATATTGAATTCCACCGCATTGCACTGCGCTTTGCGGTGGAATTTCCATTTTTGTGATAAAAATCAGCAGTTTTTTCGGATTTTCGCATAAATGTAATAAAAACTCAAAATCTACAAAAAGTTAAAAACTATGTTGAAAACGTTGAAAACCTCATCAGATGCATTTGTAAAGCCATGCAGAAAGAGAAGTTTTCAACAAGTTGTTAACATCTCGTTGAAAACTCTCCAAAAATCGCCCATTTTCCGCCGCAGGTGTGAATTATCGTGAGAGCTGAAGTGTCCGAAAAAGGGAACTTAACACTTGTTTTCCACAGAATATTACTCAGCGGAATAATTTTTTCGCTTTTCAGCAGTACACCGCTGAGGATAGTTAGTCTATCTCCGTCGATATGATAGTGTATTGATTTAAAAAAGAGCGTCCACCATAACAAGATGATCAGTAACGGAAGTGCGGCAAGCACATTCCAAAATGCTGCAACAGCTGCGCATCCCCCTAAAAACAGGCTTGAAATAATGTAAAATGCAGCGGTTTTCTGCATGATTTCACCCATCTTTCACAAGTGTAGTATTATAATTCTTCTCCTCGACAGGATATTTTATGCAAATCGCTGAAATGCACATCTGTGGTATTGACAGTACTATATTATAATGATAAAATAAAGTTGTTGTAAAATTGTCAAAGTGTCCCATATATTATAAACACGGGACTTGTTTTCTGAAAGGAGAAAATATGCTTGAAATCAAAAATATCACCAAGGATTATATCCTCGGTGATGAGGTGGTGCATGCGCTTCGTGACGTAAGTATATGCTTCCGTGAAAGTGAGCTTGTATCCATCCTCGGGCATTCCGGCTGCGGCAAGACCACACTGCTGAACATCATTGGCGGCCTTGACCAATACACCTCGGGCGACCTTATCATCAACGGAAGATCTACAAAGCAGTTCAAGTCCGGTGATTGGGATACCTACCGCAACCACTCTGTAGGCTTTATCTTCCAGAGCTACAACCTCATTCCCCACCAGACGGTACTGAGCAATGTTGAGCTGGCTCTTACCCTTTCAGGTGTATCCAAGTCTGAGCGCAGACAGCGTGCGATTGAGGCCCTCGAAAAGGTAGGCCTCGGCGATCAGATGAATAAAAAGCCCAATCAGATGTCAGGCGGTCAGATGCAGCGTGTGGCGATCGCAAGAGCACTAGTAAACGATCCCGATATCCTCCTCGCAGATGAGCCCACAGGCGCCCTCGACAGTGAGACCAGCGTGCAGATAATGGATCTCATCAAGGAGATAGCAAATGACAGACTGGTCATCATGGTCACTCACAATCCCGAGCTTGCAGAGCAGTATTCCACCCGTATCGTTAAGCTCGTGGACGGAAAGATAACCTCCGACTCCGCTCCTTTTGATGGCAAGGACGCTGAAAAGGTGAAAAAATCTACCGTCACCAAGGGCAAAAAGACTTCAATGAGCTTTGCAACTGCCCTCTCCCTCTCCAAAAATAATCTGATGACAAAGAAGGGCAGAACTTTCCTTACATCGTTTGCAGGCAGTATCGGCATCATCGGTATTGCGCTTATCCTGTCACTTTCAAATGGTGTGCAGGAGTATATCAACGGTGTTGAGCAATCTACTCTTTCCTCCTATCCTATTGCGATACAGCAGGAAACGGTCGATTACACAAGTATGATGACCTCAATGATGGGCATCGCCGAGGAAAGCCAGTCAGAACGTGAACCTGACCGCATCTACACCAACGACATCTCCACAGAGATGATGAAAACTATGCTGTCAGAGATGCAGGTCAACAATCTCTCGAAGTTTAAGGAATACATCGAAAGCGATCCCGACGGCATCTCTCAATACATCAGCGAGATAAAATACAGCTACTCGCCCAACCTTTATGTCTACGGCAGAGACCTCAACGATGAGATACTTCAGGTCAATCCCTCCACGATAATGGATGCAATGATGGGTGAGGGCATGGCATCAAGCATGGGCAGTATGGCATCCACATATTCCTCCATGATGGGCGGAGCCAGCGGCAGCCCCTACGATGTATGGACTGAGCTTCTCAGCAACGACACTCTCGAAGCGCAGTATGAGGTGATTGCGGGCAGGCTTCCCGAAAGCTACAGCGAGGTAGTGCTGCTTGTAAATGAGAATAATGAGGTATCCGATATCACCCTTTATGCTCTTGGTCTGCGTGACCAGAGCGAGCTTGGAGATATGATGAGTGCCATTGTAGTAGGCGAGAGCTTTGATATCGAATCCGGAGATCTCTCTTTCAGCTTTGATGAGATACTCGCTATGGAGTTCAAGCTGCTTACCGCCCCCGACTTCTATCAGAAGAACGAGGACGGCGGCTACACCGACATGCGTGACGACGATGAATATATGGCAGAGGTCATGGAAACTGCCCAGACCTTAAAGGTAGTAGGTATCCTCCGTCCCGACGGCGACTCTCTGCTCAGCACATCCAGCAGCGGCGGCATTGGCTATACCCATGCGCTTACAGAATATATGATAAACGCTGTAAACAACAGCGATATCGTTAAGGAGCAGCAGGATAATCCTGATGTAGATGTGTTCACAGGCATTGAGTTCCCCAAGGCTGACGAGGAAGAGGAGCAGGCAATGTCTGAAGAAGAGGCCATGGCCCTCATTATGGGTATGATGAGCGAAGAGCAGACCGCTCAGCTCTCTCAGAGCATTATGGCAAGCCTCACACCCGAGCAGCAGGCAGAGCTTATGACGCTTCCTCAGGAACAGATGCAGGCAGCAATGTTCGGCATGGTAGACCAGAAAACTATGACCTCACTGTTCATGAATATCATGACATCCGAGCAGATAACCCAGCTTATGGAGCTTACAAAGGAGCCCGAATCCACAGAGGCGACCTACGACGGCAACCTCACTAAGCTTGGTGTTGCTGACCTCGCAAAGCCCAGTCAGATACAGATCTATGCAACTGACTTTGAGGGCAAGGAAAGGCTAACAAAGCTTATCGAGGACTACAATCAGGCAAGAGTTGACGAGGATAAGCAGGAGGATGTTATCAACTACACCGACTATGTTGGTCTTATGATATCCTCTGTTAGCGATATTATCGATGCTATATCCTATATCCTTATTGCATTCGTAGCTATCTCGCTGGTAGTATCCTCTATTATGATAGGCATCATTACTTATATTTCCGTTCTTGAAAGAACAAAGGAGATCGGTATCCTCCGTGCTATTGGCGCATCCAAGAAGGATATCTCCAGAGTATTCAATGCAGAGACACTTATCGTCGGATTTACAGCAGGCGCAATCGGTATAATCGTTACGCTGATATTGAACATCCCGATAAACATCATCATTGAGAATATCACAGACATCCAGAATGTTGCGGTGCTGCCGTGGCAGGGCGGAGTGATCCTTGTTGTTATCAGCATGGTGCTTACCCTCATCGCAGGTCTGTTCCCCGCAAGTGTTGCGGCTAAGAAGGATCCTGTGGAGGCTCTCAGAACTGAGTAATATATAAAGAACTCACTCCCGCAGGAGTGAGTTCTTCTTATGTGAGTTTAAGACCAATGTTTTCTGCGGCTAGCTGCCATAATTCCTCATCGTTTTCGTTTTTGTCGGGGTAATTTTTCAGCAGTCGCTGCACTTCGTCTGCGCAGTCAACGGAATATTCGATTCCCGTGCGCAACATTTCTCGAACAGCTATTCCCCATAATCCTGATCTTTCGATTAGCCCACTTTCCTCGAATTCAGCGCAGGCGGCTTCGATGTCATATTTAAGAGAGATTATTTCCGCATCCCATCCGTTGTCATAGGTAAGGAGGGCAAATTGTGCATCAGTAATCCCATCTATTGCGACGCCAAGTGTGCCACTGTTTACGATAAGTTTGCCATTGCGTTTGTACACCACTGGGACATGGGAATGAGCACACAGAAGCACATCTGTCGTCATATTGTCGATCATGGTGTTCAGGGTCTGGGGTGGTGGCATCTTCTGGCGTTTTACATAATACTTTGGGCAATGACACAGATAGAACGTGCTGCCGTATATCTCAGTGGTAAGTGCATCAGGCATTTTTTCGAGCCAATCCAATGCGCTTTCCGAAAGATTATCGTAGGTGTATAGAAGAGCCCCTGTTCTGCTGTTGTTTCTCCAACCTACAGGATCTTTTCGATAATTTATTATATAATCCTCCCGATTGCCTCTTATGAAAAGGGGCTGGTATTTTTGAGGGAGGCCTCTTAGCATATCGATAGTCTTTTGTGGATAGGGGCAGTCAGTCACGTAATCCCCGAGAAAGATGAGTCTATCAATATCATTGGTATCTATCCAATTCAGACACGCTTTCAGGGCTGTATGATTTGCATGGATATCTCCGATAACAGCGATCTTCATTTAAAACCTCATGTATTGGTTACCATTGTTTGTTTTCGTGGGGGCAATGCTGTTCCGCTTTTGCGGCACGAAGCTCCACATAGCAGCCGCATTTTGTGCAGGTGCCACGGTTTAGGAATTCGCACTCTGAGCATATCGCAAGGCGACGCTTGTATTCGTCAGCGGCGGTGCGCTGTGCAGATGGGATGATCTCTACACGCTGTTTTATCAGCTTTGCAAGGTCGGCTTCTCCTGCTTCCACAAGCAGGCATCGGCGGCATACTCTAAGCTCGTTGTGTTCCATTTTATACTTTCAAAGTAACAGCTGCAATGCTGCACGCAGGCAGCTTGATGATGGCTCTGCCGTTTTCTACCTTCACCTCACATCCTGTTATGCCGACCTTATCGGTATCGTTGAATGTGTTGTGATCGTGTACTTCGCCTGTGAGCATCTTTCCCTCGGCTGATTTTATCTCGCCGAATGCAGAGCCGCAGTCTATCTCAAACTCCTTGTTAAGGGCACAGTTAGAGATTGTTAGCAGGATATCTCCGTTTTCGTTGATGGATGCAGACTGGCTGATGCAGGGAACTGCAGATTCGCTGTCGGTGTTCTCATTCTCGATGTGGCTGTAGATGAGGGTAGATTCTTGATGTCCCTTATACAGATCAAAAACATGATAAGTGGGAGTTTTAACGGTAGTCATGCCCTCTGTCAGCAGGATAGCCTGCAGCACATTTACTGCCTGCGCAATGTTAGCCATGAATACTCTGTCTGAGTGGTTGTTGAAGATGTTGAGATTGATAGATGCCACGATAGCGTCACGCATGGTGTTCTGCTGATAGAGGAAGCCGGGATTTGTTCCCTCCTCCACATCGAACCAGCAGCCCCACTCATCAACAATGAGTCCCACCTTCTTTTCTGGGTCGTAGCGGTTCATGATCTCGCTGTGACGAGTAACGAGAGTCTCCATTTCAAGCGTTGAACGGATGGTCTCGTAATACTCCGCTTCGGTAAAGTTTACTGCGTCGCCTTTGTGCTGCCAGTTTCCGTAAGGAACAGTGTAGTAATGCAGTGAAAGCCCCTTCATATGCCATGGAGTGATGTTCTTCATGCATACCTCTGTCCAGTTATAGTCGTAAGCGTTGGGGCCGCAGGCTATTTTATAAAGTTCGTTTCCGCTGAAATCACGGCAATAGCTTTGATATCTGCGGTAGGTGTCGCAATAGTATTCTGGAGTCATATTACCGCCACAGCCCCAGTTTTCATTGCCTATTCCGAGATACTTGAGCTTCCAGGGTTGCTCTCTGCCATTTTTTCTGCGCAGCTCAGCCATAGGAGATACTCCGTCAAAGGTCATGTACTCGATCCATTCAGCCATCTCTTCAACTGTACCGCTGCCGACGTTTCCTGCGATGTAGGGCTCGCATCCCACAAGCTCACAAAAGCGCAGAAATTCGTGTGTGCCAAAGCTGTTATCCTCTACAACGCCGCCCCAATGGATGTTTATCATCTTTTTGCGGGTCTCCTTGTCGCCTATGCCATCCTTCCAATGATATGCGTCGGCGAAGCATCCGCCGGGCCAGCGCAGTACTGGCATATTTATCTGCTTGAAGGCATCGATAACATCCTTGCGGAAGCCTTCGATGTTAGGAATGTCGCTGTTTTCGCCGACATAAATACCGTCGTAGATACATCTTCCGAGATGTTCCGAAAAATTTCCGTATATCTCACGGTTGATCTTGCTTTTTTTGTCAAGGGGGTTAAGGGTAAGCTTTAATGTTTTCATTTTTCGTATTTCCTTTCCGAAATATTTTGTTAATATTATTGTACCACTTGACAAGCATTTTTCAATGATGTATCATATTGATATAACTGATACATCCTACGATTTGGAGTGGTGAAAATGGAACTGCATACGCTTGGCATCGGCTTTCGTCATGGTAGCGATTTTATTATCGATCGCCCTGAGGGTTCAGGAGATGATCTGCTGATCATATTCAAGACTCCTGCAATTGTCCGCATAGGTGAAGATATCTGCCATGTTACAGCAGGCAGTGCAGTGGTATACAGTGGAAAATATCCGCAGTATTACGGTGCTGACGGAGAGGAGTTTGTCAATCATTGGGTGCATTTTGACATAGGTGGAGATACTGCTTTCTTCGGGCGCATTGGACTGCCTTTTAATACGATACTGCATATTTCTGATATCGCAGCGGCAGAAAATGCACTTGACCTTCTCAACAAAGAGATAGTGTCAGGCGGCACTAATCGCAGAGAGTGTATTGAGCTACTGTTGCGGTTGTTGCTTGCAAGGCTTGGTGGCAAGCCGACTGACAGGGAGATATCTCCACATTCCTCCGCACTGAGAGAGCTGCGTGCGGAGCTGTATCGCAATCCATCGGAAAACCGCTCTATTCCTGAGCTTGCGGCGCAGCTGATGCTAAGTCCGTCGCATTTCCAATACCTGTACAAACGTGAATTTGGTATCAGCTGCTACGATGATGTGCTGTCTGCAAGGCTCGAAAGGGCAAGGTATTATCTGCAAAACACATCTCTGCCGATAATGAAGATTTCAGAGCTTTGTGGTTATGAAAATGATGTGCATTTTATACGACAGTTCAAAAAACGTATGGGTTGCACTGCTACGCAGTATCGCACTAATATGTATGGGAAATAGGTTTTTAAAGTAATAAAAAGCAGCAAAGGAGATGATGCTATGTCAAAGAATTTTTATACTGCCGATCTGCATCTGGGTCACATCAATTGCTTGCATTTTGACAAGCGGCCGTTTAAGGATATCCACGAGATGCGCCGTTGCATCATAGAAAACTGGAACGCTGTAGTAACCGCTGAGGACAGTGTGTATGTACTGGGCGATTTTTCGTGGGATAACACGGTGGGGTTGGAGATCATCAAAAAGCTGAATGGAAAAAAGTATCTTATAAAGGGAAATCATGATCACCTTACTCATGAGCTTGAGGCAGAGTTTGAGTGGGTGCAGGACTATGCAGAGCTTACTGATGAGGGCAAGCGTGTCGTGCTCTGTCATTACCCCATCGCCCATTGGAAGAATGCAGATAGAGGAGCTGTGCATCTTTACGGGCACATACATACTTCTCGTGACAGCGATCCGTTCAATGAGTATCGTCGTCTTATGCGAGAGAGAGGTCTGCCTTATGAGTGTTATAATGTGGGCTGTATGCTGCACGGATATACTCCGAGGACACTTGAGCAGATAATTGCCGCAGGATATATCTGAAAAAGTGCTTGATATTTAGCAGATTTTGTGGTATCATAACTAAGGCGACAGCCATTACAACTGAATACGGTGTTTTCTTTGCTAACCACCGTTAAAAAACAAGGAGGATTTTATGAAAAAAGTACAGATCGACACTCAAAGCATGGTTAGACTCGCACTTGTGGCGGCGCTTTATGCAGGGCTTACGTTAGCCGTTCCTGCACTCAGTTTTGGCCCTATACAGTTCAGATTGTCGGAGCTGTTGGTGCTGCTATGCTTCTATCGCAGGGACTATAGTGTGGCGTTGATACTAGGCTGTTTTATCGCAAACTGCTTCAGCCCTATGGCATTGATGGATATGGCGTTCGGCACGCTGGCAACGGCGATCGCAGTCATTCCGATGTATTCCATAAAAAATATATGGCTGGCTTCACTGCTTCCTGTTATCAGCAACGGAATTATTATCGGTATTGAGCTTAATATCACTTTCGGTGAGCCGTTGTGGATGAGTATGCTTACAGTGGCACTTGGCGAAATAGTGGTGATAACCATTGTGGGTTGTCCCCTCTTCAAACTGATGCTTGAAAAGAACCAGCATTTTATGGAGATCATCGGCGCAAACCGACAGAATTGATCATAATCAGAGCGGATATTTGTCCGCTCTTTTGTTATTGAAGGAATATTTCAGTCAGGCTGCAAATATTATGTGAGCACAGGACTACATCTTGTGGATAGGAAAAGGAATATTGAGTTTTCCACCTTTTTAACAGAGTTTTCAACTGCCTTGACCCTCGATTTTGGGATTTTGCCGCCGTTTTCAGGGTGAAGATGTTGAAAACTATCTCGCAAATATTAACATTTCAACCTTTTCAACAGACTTATCAACTTTTTTCACCG
>JAZPZN010000139.1:0-6384 GCA_045544715.1 Oscillospiraceae bacterium
AATTCGGAAACAGAATTCGTATATCAGAATATGCGATATATAATTTCAGGATACATTGACAATAACAAGTACACGCTTGAATTATACAATATATCACAGGATAAATGCCTGTTCAAGTTAACGGATATTAAGCGTGAAAAAGTGTTGAAGCCTTTGAAGAAGCACCTATCTTCAATGGCAAAACCATTTATGAGGTCGAAAAAGATATAACGGTTTTGTATGGGTGATAGAATATAGGTGAATTTTGGCTGTGCAGTTATTGCACAGCCTTTGCTATAACTTACGGCCTCACCGCTACCTTGATGACCCCACCCAGACGTTTCTCAAAAAGCTCATAAGCCGCCTCGATTTCCGACAGGGGATAGGTATGGGTGATAAGCGGCGTGGTGTCTATCTTGCCGGTTTCGATAAGACGGAGTATCTCCTCGCAGTCACAGCCGTCAACACCGCCCGTCTTGAATATCAGATTCTTGCCGTACATATCAGGAAGCGGCAAAATCTGCGGTTTGTCGTACAGTGCAACTACCGTTACTATCGCGTTAGGGCGGGCGCACTCCCACGCAAGACGGAATGTATTCTCGCTTCCTGCGACCTCAAGCACCACATCAGCGCCGCTATGGTCGGAGTTATCCTTAACGAATTCAGCAACATTTTCGGGAGAGACCGTCAGCACCTCGGGATAATGCTGGTTTACGAATTTAATTCTCTCCTCGTCCTTTTCGCAGACGATGATGCGCTTCGGCTTTTTCAGCATTACGCACAGCAGAGTGCATAATCCCGTAGGGCCAGCGCCGATTATCAGCACTGTATCTTCCTCGGTGATTTCGGAGATTCGAGCCGCCCAGAAGCCTGTTGCAAGCACATCTCCCACAAGCAGAGCCTGCTCATCGCTGACGGAATCGGGAATCTTATTCAGTCCCTGCTGTGCAAGCGGCACTCTGACGTATTCCGTCTGACCGCCGTCAATGCGACAGCCGAGCGCCCAGCCGCCATCAGGGTCGGTGCAGTTGTTGACAAAGCCTTTCCTGCAGAAGAAGCACTCGCCGCAGAAGGTCTCCACATTGACAGTGACCCTGTCACCGACCTTTACGGAGGTTACCGCAGAGCCGACCTCCTCTACAACTCCCACCATCTCGTGGCCGACAGTAATACCCTTGACAGCACGCGGCACAGAGCCATGTTTTATGTGCAGGTCGCTGGAGCAGATACTCGCAAGCGTTACCCTGACGATAGCGTCGGTGTCGCTCTGAAGCGTGGGTCTGGGCTTTTCGATGAGCTGAAAATCACTTTTGTCTATGTATGTGTATGCAAGCATTGTGTTACCTCTTTTCTTGTGATATCTATATTGTAGCATATTTTCATGGGAAATCCAAGTATAATATTATGATTTTTACGGCTTGATGATTAGCTTGAATTAGGCTTATATGGTGTTTTTTGTCATCGCTACTTGATAAATCTAACTGAATATGCTATACTATTTTTAAAGGAAGGATGTGAGAAACTTGCTTAAGTATGAGAATGATAAAACTGAATTTAAATTGACTGTAACAGATAAATCTCTTAAAGAAATTGGTGCTTTTGCAAATACCGCAGGCGGTATAGTGTATTTCGGTGTTGATGATATGGGAGAGATAGTTGGTTTTGAAGATGTAGATAATGAATATACACGACTGACTAATATGATACGCGATGGAATTGCACCTGATATAACTTTGTTCCTGACTAGTGAGATTTGTGAGCATGATGGTCTTAAATATATCAAAGTTGAAGTATCGGCAGGCTCCAGGAAGCCTTATTATCTGAAATCAAAAGGACTTAGACCTGAGGGTGTATATGTACGGCAAGGTACATCAAGTGTCCCTGCGTCAGATGAGCGGATAAAAGCTATGATAATTGAATCAGATGGAATTGAATATGAAAATTTACGCTCAATGGATCAGGAGCTTACATTTGTCACAGCTTCTCAGGAATTTGCAAATAAAGGTCTTGATTTTAAAAAAGCTCAACATCAGACATTGGGAATTATAGGTAAGGATGGACTATATACAAATTTAGGACTTCTTTTGTCTGACCAGTGCCCTCATATTATAAAAGCTGCAGTATTTCAGGGGAAAGATAGAACTACATTCCGCACAAGAAGTGAATTTACAGGTTCTTTGCTAAAGCAGATGCAGGATGCATTTTCATATATCGAGATGCATATGCCAATTCACACTGAATATGATGGATTACATCGCAAGGATACTCCCGCAATTTCAGGTGAAGCGGCTCGCGAAGCAGTACTGAATGCCATCATTCATCGTGACTATGCAGTTATTAGTCCGACTTTGCTTAGCCTTTACAGTGACCGTATTGAAATAGTATCAATAGGAGGTCTGCCACAGGGGATTTCATTATCTACTGTTGATTTAGGCGTGTCTGTATGCCGTAATTATAAGCTAGCTAATATTTTTTACCGTTTGGGTTATATTGAGGCATACGGTACAGGTCTTATGAAAATCGCTGATTCCTATAAAGACAGTATGATAAATTACAAACTTGATGTTACTGATGAGGCATTCAAGATAACATTGCCATATAAGCCTGAAGTGCTGTCTGCATTAGATAATAAAAAATAAACACATAACAAGCAAGAGAGTAATCAAACTTACTCTCTTGCTTTTTCGTTGTTATGGCTTTATCCTGCGGTAAAGTGTACTGCGCTTTACGCCTGTCATTTCTTCGATCTCTTTCAGGCTGTATTGCTTTGTGTTGTAGAGCTTCATGGCCTTTCGCACTTTCTCATCACCTATGCACGGACGACCACCCTTACGACCTCTCGCTCTCGCAGCGGCAAGACCTTCTTTTGTCCTGTCAGCCAGGACATCTCTCTCAAACTGGGCTAAAGCTGACATCAGCGTGAACAACAGCTTTCCAGTGCTGGAAGTAGTGTCAATAGATTCTTTGAGAGAAACAAGGTTTACACCACGACCGTTGAATGTCTCCATCAGCCATATCAGATCTTTCGTGCTTCTGCCTAACCTTGACAGAGATTCAACTACAACGGTATCGCCTTCAGTCAGCCGTTCAAGTAGCTTTTCAAGCTCGGGGCGGTTTCTCTTTGTGCCTGTCATCTTCTCGTTGTAGATGTGGTCAACTCCATATTTTTCAAGCATGTCTATCTGCCGGTCGAGATTCTGCTGCTCTGTCGATACTCGGGCGTAGCCGAACACGAAGTTCCTCATTATAAATCACCTCCATATAATCGTCCTGAACCGTAAAATCAGGGACTAGCTTAGTTACACAGAAATAATATATAAGTGAAAATAGCTGATATTCGACTTGAAAAATCGAGCCGCACCTTCACGAGTGCGGCTTTTGTCATAAGATCACCCTTATCCTGCGTTTTCCCGAAGCATTACGACTATAATTTCGGTGAGCCTCCTTGCTATCCCTTTGAGGGAACTCCTGTGGACAGCAGCTCCATTACAAGTGAAAATTTCAATGATTTCTATGGCGCTCCCGAGGGCAACAGCTGGGATCTCAGCAGATTCAATCCCGAATATTTCAGAAATATTGAAAGGGGTATAGAGGATCTGCAAAAGCTCGGCATTGAAGCGGATATCATTATCTTCCACCCTTATGACCGCTGGGGATTTTCGATGATGGGTATGGAAGCTGATATGCGGTATCTGAAATATCTCACGGCAAGATTGTCAGCATACAGAAATGTATGGTGGTCGCTTGCCAACGAGTATGACCTTATATCTTCAAAGACCACTGAGCATTGGGAAGCGTTCGGAAATTATCTTATGGAGCACGACCCGTATGATCATCTGCGCTCCATACATAATTGTGTGGGCTTTTACGATCACACAAGACCCTGGATAACCCATTGCAGTCTCCAGCGTCACGAGATCCATATGACCGATCAGTACCGTGAGCAGTACCATAAGCCTGTCGTGTTTGACGAGATGGCATACGAGGGCAATGTTCAGTACGGCTGGGGAAATATCACGGGTGAGGAAATGCTGCGTCGATTCTGGGAGTGCGCTTTAAGAGGTAGCTATCCCGGACATGGTGAAACATATATCGGATATGATGATATTTTATGGTGGTCGCATGGCGGCGAGCTTCACGGCGAAAGCCACAAAAGGATCAGATTCCTGCATGAGATAATGGAGCAGACTCCCTGCCACGGACTCAGATCGGGCAACAGGGACTGGGACAATGTATGCGGAGTTCCGCAGGATGATGATATTGCGGAAAAGACGGGTTATTGTATTTATTACTTCGGCATTATGCAGCCTTTGTTCCGTGATCTTCATCTGGATGATGAGAATGAATATACCGCAGAAGTGATAGATACATGGAATATGACCATTACCGATCTCGGTACATTCAAGGGAAAGTTCCGTGTGCCGCTGTCGGGCAAGCAGTACATGGCTGTGAGAGTAAAAAAGAAAAATCATATCGACACCTGATCTTTTAGAGAATGTCTGAAATCACGAATAAACAACATCGGCGGAGTGAAATATCTCCGCCGATCTTCTATTGTGTAAACAAGAAAATATGGTTTGATTTACTGATCTGTGCCGAAATCAGCCTCAAAAGCAGCCACAAGCTTCTCGAGCCAGTCTGAAACAGCTTCAAGTCTGCCTGTGAAGAAACGGAGAGTCTTAGGCTCATGCACAAATCTCAGACCGCCTATCAGCTCTCTGTGGTTGAATATTGTTCATCTGTATCGGAGAATATGAAGTGGTGACGGAATGTATTTTGATATCAGCAAATTCCCATACAGATAATGTAAACAGTTGTTATTGACAAATCTACTTTTGTCTGTTATAATAAAACAAGCGTTGCACAACAGATGTTATAGAATAGAACGTTATATGCCGACGTAAGCTAAAATTACAAGAGAAACGGAATTCCGAGGAGAGACGAATGAAGATCGAAAACAACATCATAAAGCACTACCTGCGCAATGTCTATTTCATCACCGGCACAGCTTATGCAGGCAAATCCACGACAGTGAAAATGCTGTCCGAGCGGCACGATATGATATTCTGCGGCGAGAACTACCACTCTGCCGTTGCGGATATCGTGGCAACACCCGATGCACAGCCTGATATATGCTACATGAATGCTCTGACGGACTGGAAAGAGTTTGTCACACGCTCCCCCGAGGAGTACGAGCGCTGGATATTCAGTGTGGGAAAAGAGGCGGCGGAGTTCGAGATAGCGGAGCTTATCTCGTTGTCGGGCGACAGAAAGGTCATAGTTGACACGAATATCCCTGTTGATGTTCTGCGGGATATATCCGATTATAATCACGTTGCGGTGATGCTCTCGCCCCAGTCCATGAGCGTGGAGCGCTTCTTTGACCGCAGCGACCCCGAAAAGCAGTTCATTTTAAGCGTTATCGACAGCTGCGAGAACTCCGCAGAGGTGATGGAGAATTACCGAAAGGGACTTGCGCTCATCAACAGCAGGGAGCATTACGACGAGCTAGCAGACAGCGGCTTTTTCACAGTTGTACGACAGGATAACGGAAAGGATACAAGGGAAGAGGTCTGCGATGTTATCGCAAGGCATTTCGGATTGATTTAAGGATTTTTTATGATACTTGAAACGAACAGGCTCATTCTGCGTGAGCTTACATACAATGATTTTTCATCACTTTATGCAGTCCTTGCTGACTCTGATATTATGGTGCATTATCCTTATACATTTGACGAAAACAGAGTACGAAGATGGATCGCAAAAAACATCGAACGGTACAATGCCGACGGCTTCGGACTATGGGCGGTCATGCTGAGGGAAAACGGCGAAATGATAGGCGACTGCGGAATAACGATGCAGAATATCGATGGTCAGCTTCTGCCCGAGATCGGGTATCATGTCCGAAAGGATCAGCAGAAAAAAGGCTATGCCACGGAAGCGGCGGCGGAGTGTATCAGATATGGATTTGAGGAGCTGAATTTTGATCGCCTTTATTCCTATATGAAATACACAAACGAAGCCTCTGCCCGTGTGGCGGTCAAAAACGGAATGAGATTCATCAAGGAATATCCTGACGCTGAAAATACTTTTACAAGGGTGTACTGCATCAGCAGTGAGGAGTGGAAAAGCAATATTCGCTGAAACTTTTTCCTGAAAAAACCAGACTTCCACATAAGACAAACAGAACAAAAGAAGGTGACAATATGAATTTCAAAGCGTACAGATACATAGCTAAAATGAGGATACAGACCATGATGGCGTACCGCGTAGACACATGGACGTTCATGATAATGCAGTGCCTGATGATGGTCGCGGTGGGCTTTTTCTGGCGTGCCGTTTACGGGGATACTGCGACCTCGCACGGCGTTACGGGGGACATGATGATAACCTACACCGTCGTTT
>JAZPZN010000140.1:0-10923 GCA_045544715.1 Oscillospiraceae bacterium
ACGCATTCGTAATGCGTAGGTCGTGGGTTCGAGTCCCATTCCCAGCTCCAAATCAAATAATAGCGCAAACCCGCATTACTAAGCAAACGCTTTAGTGGTGCGGGTTTGTTGTTTTTGTTCACAATCCGCAATTCCAATGAAAAATCCGCAAAAACAGGCTCAAAAATGCACTTTCAGACAGTTATGCAACACGAAATGCAACACGAAACCAAAGCACAAAACGGCTCTACAAAAGCAAAAACCGCCCCCGAAATCAATCGGGGGCGAAATTATTGGTATGCCTGGATAGGCTTCGGTAGGCTTGGATAGGTTAGACCTGTCGGCTTTATTCCGTTGCGCAGATTAACGTCATAAGCAAGTTTCGGACAATAAAAAAGCACCCCGAATGGAGTGCCTGATTATTCATAACCCTCTGTTTCAAAGATAACATCGCTGAATGTCAGCGTTACCTCTGTACCATGAGGACGGATATCCGCATTGATACCCGAACAATTCTCCGACAGGTCGATGCCGTTATAGGATACTTTGCCATCCTTTGTCAGCTTGATTTTCGGGCATTCACGCTTATCTACTGTTACAGCCATATTTTCTCCTTTCGTGCAATAGAAAAACCGCCTTTTCAGGGGCGGTTAGTCCTTGTAATCAAATTGTGCCACGCTTCGCAGCCTCTTTTGCCTGCTGAAGATAACGCTCATAGCTTTCCTTCGCTTCTTTCGGTGCATCGTCATTAATCACTCGCTCGCCATTAGGCAGCCTGTGTGACCATTCTTTGTTTGAAAGCCAATAGTAATCAAGTCTTGTCATTAAAAGCCACCTCTTTCATCAGTCTAACAAATTCATTTGTAAATTCGTTTGGGTTGGTAATATCCTTAGCGAGAACTTCAGGTATAACCTCGGGATAATCACGCTGTTTGAAATATCTCGATAGATGTTTTTGTTCTTTTCGATGAGTTGAATATTTTGAAACATTATCTTCAAGATAATCCAGCATTTCAGACGGCGCAATATTTTCCTTGTATATATTATAATATGCTTTTCTCGCAATGTCAATACCCCTTGTGCCATATTGTGCAACCCAAATGTGACCTATTTCGTGAACACCAATGCCGATTGCATCAGTCGAGGATAGAATGTTATCTGCGTTAAGGATTGCATTTGTAACTTTACAATTTCTGCCAGCAAGGAAATTGATGAATATCGTGCGATTGCTTTTTGTTACCATTCCCATATCGTCATAACCCATAATCGTATATCCCAAACTAATTTTGCCTTTAATGTTCAGTTTCTTTTTTAGTCTGCTAATCGTCGCAATCTGTTCTTTGCAAAGGTCGATGTCTCCATCGAATTTTGTGGGATACACAAAATGAATACCATTCTCTCTGGCAAATGTATGTAATCTCTCAAGTGCTTGCTGTGCTTTTGCGGTGTTGCGCCAGTCCAATCGGTCTGTATAGGCGCACTCATACGCCGACCATTGATTGGCGGCTTCTCCACCCTCACCGTCAGATCACGAATCTCCTCACGCTCATATCTGCGCTTGAGAACATCGCCGTGCTCAGCTACAAACTTTGCGTTGACCTTCTCCCATCGCTTCAGGCGGTCGGAATATCTCTTCTTCTGTTCGGGGTCGAGGGTGTATTCTGCGAGCCTTCGATATTTGCGTATCTGTCGCTCGTTGTAACGTTGTTGCTGTTGCCAAAGTTCACAAGCGATATCGAGAATCTAGAACATGAATTTCAAAATTTCAAACGCTGCGACTCGCTTTTTGCTTGTAATAATCCGACAGTATGTCATATTACAGCTAACGGAGAACTATACAAATAAATATTCAAAGCCGCCCCAAAAGGGCGGCTCTTGCTATTAAAGGAAGATATACTTCAAAACAAACAGCACCGAAAGGATATACATGATGACATTGATATCCTTAGCCTTGCCGCATATAAGGTTGATAAGCACATAGGAGATAACGCCTATTGAGATGCCCTCAGAGATGCTGTAGAACAGGGGCATTGCAATGATGCAAAGATATGCGGGGATAGCAGTTGTGTAGTTGTCTGCTGTAAGCTTCAGCTCAGAGATGTTGCTGAACATCAAAAAGCCCACGATGATAAGCGCAGGGGCTGTAGCAAACGAAGGGATAGCCGTAAAGATAGGCGCAAACAGTGTTGAGATAAGGAACAGCACTGCCGAAGTCAACGCTGTAAGTCCTGTTCTGCCGCCGAGAGCAACGCCTGCGGAGGACTCAACAAAGGTAGTTGTGGTGGAGGTTCCCAGAACTGCGCCTGTCGTGGTCGCAATAGCGTCAGCCATGAGCGCAGGCTTTATCTTAGGCAGCTTGCCGTCCTCGTCCAGCATACCGGCCTTTGTGCTGACACCGATGAGAGTACCGAGGGTATCAAACAGGTCAACAAACAGGAACGAGAATATGATAACGATGAAATTGAAGATACCCACACCGCTGAGATCTACAGTAAAGCACTGACCGAAGGTCTCACCCAGCTTTGAGAAATCCGTCATCGCAAAGGTGGGCAGCAGCGAGTAGTAGCCGTTAGCCGCATCGACAGTGTAGATACCTGTCAGCTGACAGATGATGCCAAGTATCCATGTGCCGAGGATGCCAATGAGGATAGAGCCCTTTACGTTCTTGATGTAAAGGATAGCAGTTGCAAAGGTTCCGATGATAGCAAGCAGTGCGCTGATACCTGCGGTATTGAAATCATCAGTAAAACTCACGATCGTTACAAGAGTGGAATCTTTGCCAACGGAAAGACCCGCATTCTGCAGTCCGATGAAAGCGATAAATAAGCCAATGCCCACCGAAACCGCATTTTTAAGCGAGAACGGGATAGCATCGAAAATAGCCTCTCTCACCTTTGTAAGCGACAGCACGATGAAGATTATACCCTCAACAAACACCGCCAGCAGTGCCACCTGCCACGGATAACCGAAGCCCTGCACAACCGTGTAGGTAAGGAAAGCATTAAGTCCCATGCCTGCGGACAGTGCAAACGGCAGATTAGCCATAAATGCCATGCAAGCCGTACCGATAAAGGATGCGATACAGGTCGCCAGCAGCACCGCAGTGGGATCCATGCCTGCCTCGCCGAGGATGCTGGGGTTTACCGCAAGGATATATGCCATCGTCATAAAGGTGGTGATGCCTGCGGTTATCTCGGTCTTTACATTGGTGTTGTTTTCCTTAAGCTTAAAGAGCTTTTCAAGCATCTCACTCACCTGCCCTTTCATCAAATTCAGCTATGTAAGGAAGATTGCGATAATACTCGCCGCAGTCAAGGCCGTAGCCTATCACGAACAGATCGGGGATGGTGAACAGTGCCATATCAGGCTCGAACTCCACCTTTCTTCTTGCAGGCTTGTCCAGAAGAGTTACCACCTTCAGAGAGATGGGGTTGCGGGTCTTAAGCAGCTCAACAACGTCGTTGAGAGTCCTGCCTGTATCGATGATATCCTCAACGATGATGACATGATACTTGCTGACATCCTGCTCCAGATCCATCGTTATCTTGACAACTCCCGAGGAAACAGTGCCGTTGTAGTAGCTCTTGGCGCACATGAAGCCTATCTCACAAGGAACGGTGATAGCCCTGCAAAGATCTGCCATGAACACGAATGCACCCTTCAAAATGCTAACAAGAAGAATGGGTCTGCCGTCGTAGCTGTCGCTTATCTCCTTGCCAGCCTTCTGTATAGCGGCATCTATCTCTTCCTTTGTGATGAGAACACGCTTTATGCGGCTGTTAAATTCTTCTACAGTTTTGATATTATCCATCATACCCTCCAATGAAATGTTTTATTCATTGTAGCATATAATTCTCCAAAAATCCAGTATCCAAACGTTTTTTCCCCATAATTCGTTAATAAGCACAAAAGGGCAGCCAAAAACTTCGACAGTCTTGAGGTCGTCAGAAAAAACAAACCGCCGTACCGAACGAGCGTCGGCACGGCGGAATGCTTAGGGACACAGCCCCTTGGAAGAAAATTTTATGTCATATCAAGCGCAGAAGCCGCTGAGCCACTCACAAAGTGCAGAGAAGTCACAGAAGAATGTAAAAATGTTGCACATAGTTATGGGACCTCCTTTCGATATTTCCCGATGCATCCTTGGGATGTTTATATTATATCAGCTTTTATGCGCTTTTTCAATGCAAAAATATCGGTAACTGAGTTAATATGTGGCTGTCAGCCGCTTCGCTCAATAGGGATAATCCATATTGGTCAGCCGCCAGCCGTCAGCAGTTTTTTCTGCGCCGCCTGTGTAGCTGTCGCAGATGTATATCTTGCTCTCACCTTCGGGCTCTTCGGTGGAGCAGTATACAAGATATTTTACGATCGCCGTATCTCCATCAAGGCTCTCCACCTGCGGAGCAACACGCTCAACTCCGATGCTTGCGCCCCTTGCGCCGCCGATGTAGTACAGGTAGCCGTCACGCTCCTCGATACGCTTGGGGAAGCCCTCAGTTCCGTTCAGCAGCTTGTCGAGATAGCTGTCGACATACTCCTCGATGAAGATGCTGCGGAGAGTTTCCCGTGCCTCGTCAAGGGTCGTAAAGCCCTCCATGCTGATGCTGCCGTCGCTGTATGACGGAACATCTCCTATCTCAAAAGCTTTGTGAACTCTCTGAGCCCTGCTGTCAAGCAGCAGCAGCTGACCGCTGATATCTTCACCGTCAAAGACTATCTCGTTAGCGCCTGCAAGCTTTACAACGAAGCTGTCCTCCGAGAGCTCCTCGATGCCGCCCGTACCGTCAAGATGCATGGGGGAGTATTTCGTTTCGCAGAGCGGAGAAAGGGTCTCGCTGTCAAACACCTTGTAGTCGAGGTTATCGAGTGCTCTCCAGTAGGTAGCAACTAGGCACTCGCCATAAGCTTTCAGCTTGCGTGCAGAGTAGGGCTCAACATCAAGCACTGTTCTGCCGATAAACTGAGTACGGTCGTAGCAGCAGAGCACCTCTTCAGTCGCTATATCGCTGAGCTCAGCTTCGCTGTCGGGCAGACCTCCCACAACATAAGCCCTGCCGTCGATGACCGCCATATCTGCGCCCACCAGCACATCAAGCAGATGATGCTCATTATAGATAGGGTCGTAGTAATATATCTCTGTAACGCCGTTCGTGTAGTATTCGGAGCCGAATTTGCCGTCACGGGCATCCTCAACATCGACGGTATTTTCGGTCACCATGCTCCTTAACACATAGTGGGCTGCATCGGCATCGCCGTATATGCTTGTATCTCCTGTAAGTCTGTTGTCGTTGCTTTTTCTTATCTTCTCGGAAAGCTGAGTAGGCATTATGCTTGCAATGCCCACAATGTCATTTTCCCAGAGGTCAAAGCCCTTGAGGCTCCACTCGCCCTCATCGGAGCACTGCATCCACAGGTTGATATATTTTGCCTTTATGCCGCTGTAGCTGTCATCGGGAAGCCCCTTGCGCAGATGACCGATGTAATCCATAGTATAGCAGCGCACCGAAATATCAGCGCTTTTTTCACACAGGCTGTTCACCCACACCTTGCCGCTGTCGCCGTCTACCGAGCATCTTGTATATTCTACCCCGTCGATGCTGTAGGTGATGGGGCTGGCGGATGCAGTGATATCTGCGTTGCCCGCAGTGGTGAAGCCCGAAGAGTATAGCGTTATTCCGTCGCTTGGGTCGTCATCCGTAATTCTTTCCAATGTAAGCATTGAAGCGTTATCCTCATTGACATTGCTGTACTCGGGGGCATACACAAGCTTTCCCAGCAGCTCGCCCAGATTGCTTTCACCGTACTGCTCAGTGTGCCCCCTCATAAGCCTTGTGAGGGTGAGCAGGGTCGCTTCGCCTGCGTAGCTGTCGCCCAGCTCCGTCACTGCGGCAGCATCGCTGTATATATGGTATTCCTCGCTATGAGCATCTAGAGAGATGCACTGGGTCTTGCTTTCAAGGTCGTAACGCCTGATCTTTAATGCCCTATCCTTTTTCAGTGCCGCATATACAGAGTATTCCCCGTCAGCGAAGCTTTGCAGCATATACCAGCCGTCCTCATTCTCTGCGAAACCGCCGCAGATGGCATCTCCCGTGAAGCCGAAGATATCGGAATTGTAGCCCACAACGTACTGCTCCTGCTCATCCATCCATACACCTGCAAAGTGCTCCTCGAAGATGCTGAAATCCCAGCCGAAGCCGTAATCTCTTGTATCAAACAGCATCGAAACGGATATCTCACCGTCGGCAGGCTGAACGATCTCAGGCTCCTCAGCAATTATAGAAGTTGTGGTCTGCGGGGGCTGATAAGAAGCCTCATTCGCATCAACGTAATGAGACTTATACTCGACCTTGCCTTCGTTTTCGATAGTCTGTACAAATCTCCATGCTGGTCTATATTCACAGTATCGTTCTCTGTCATTGAAATCACCCACATAAACCAACTCACCCTCTGTAATATCAGCATCCTCAGTGAGCACAGTGCTAAGACTTGCCGCTGCATCTGACATGTCGCAGACCTTTATTGTTTTGCCGCTCTCAGTAAGCTCCATTATATTGTGCGCCTCAAAGCTGAACACTCCGTCTTTTTCCACACCTATTTCGATATAGCCATGCAAGCCTGTAGTGTCAGTGTCCGCAAATCTAACGTCACCTATAGGCATTTCTATGCCGTTGCACTCAGTTGGATAGAATACCACATAAACCTCGTTACCTTCAAAAGCTGTAAGCTGCTCCTCAGTATAAGGAAGTTGCTGGTCGCCATATATCGTGACAAGCGATCGGTTCACAGTGCTGGTGGCAGCATATACCTGCGGCTCACCAAGGTGAGGTATATCTAGCTGGGATACTATCTCCTCAGCAGCTTTCAGAGCATCAGCAGAAGCAAAACCCTCATGCTCTCTTACAGGGTGCAAGGAACGGAGTATCTCCTCATTTACCTCAAACACCTCAGCCCCGAAGCCAAAATCACGCACATCGTAGATATTCTCATTATAAATGATGCTTCCGTCTTTTACTATAAGCTGCTCAAGTCCTTTTGCAAAGAAGCTGACAGAAACAGTATCGCCGCTCTCCTCCTTATCATCATAGTCGGGCAGGAGTATCGCAGCCACCTTGTCGGCGTCCCAATGCTTGAATGTGCCGTTAAGCAAAGGGTATTCATTCTCAGTATACGAAATATTGTCAGATGTTCCTGTCTGCGTATTCGCAGGAGAGATAGGAGACACTGCGCCAAAGTCGAGCCTGCTCAGCCCGAAAACGCACAGCCCCACAGCCGCAACCGAGCCTATACCAACGGCTATCTTCCATGAGGAAACAGGCTTCTTTTCAACAGGCTGAAGCTTGTATGCCTTGCCTCCGTTCACGTATCCGCTTTCGGTATCGTTATTCGTGTCAAATCTCTTCATAAGCTCAGCCTCCATTTCTGCCATTCTGTCAGCGGACAGCTCTATGCTTTTGTAGGTGTTCATAAGCTCTTTATCGTTCATGCTCTGCCCTCCTCCAGTGATATCTTCAGTAGCTTTCTGCCCTTTGACAAACGCTTGTATACGGTGTTTTCGGATATCTTGAGTGCTTTGGCTATCCCCGCCGCAGGCATATCCTCATAATAGAAAAGATACACCACCGTTTTCAGCTTATCGGGCAGCCTCAGCACCATATCCAGCAGCTCTGACGGCTGCTTTATATCTGAGGATACCGCCGCTTCGGGAATGCTGTCCAGCGGCACGTTCCTGCGGAAGCGTGCGGAGCTCACCACATTCAGCGACTTGTGCTCTGCTGTTTTTATCAGCCAAGCCTTGATGTGCTCCTCACTGCTGAACTCTATCTTATCGATCAGCTTTTCAAAGCACACCATAACGATATCCTCCGCCTCCTGCGGAGATGCGGTTATCCCGTATGCTATGCGATACACCATATTAGCATACTGCTCGAAATACTCGGGAAAGTTATTCTGCGTTATGTATATCAATCACCATACCACCTTTCACGGGGAAATTTCCCCTCTGTAAAGTAATACCGTACACACTATTAGATCCTGCCGATTTCAAGAAAAAAAGTGAAATATTTTTTTCAAAAAAAACCGTAAAAATTTCCAAAGCCTTGCAACAGCGGCATTTGTGCGCCCCCTCAACAAAAAAGCATACATTTTTGTCGAAAACTGTCTGCATGGACATGTTATACTAAGACCATCGGAACAGACAAGGCTCCGTATCCATCGGAAAGGCGAGTTATCGCAACAAAGTTTTACTATCAGGAGGAACTATTTATGACAAAGACTAAGAAGGCTTACACAAATACTCTCAAGACTTTCACCCGCAATGAGGATAAGAGCTTTGCTATCCCTCTTACTCCCGACCAGCTGATACTTGTTGTCATCAACAGCAATGCCCCCCTCAGCCAGAAGCTGCAGCAGGTGAAGGCACTTGCCCGCTACTCCGAGCGCACCGATACCGTTAAGCACATCACCAAGGGTCTGAAGGCGATGGCTAAGCTGGAGAAGATGCTTGATCCCCTCGCAGCCAACATCGGCGATATCATCGGGCTTGCAGGCACCACCCAGTATTATCTTGATCTCAACCACGCCATGACTACAAACATCTACTCCGATGACTGGGAGCTGGATGACGACGAGGATGATATCGAGGAGGATGACGACTTCTTCGCTGATTACAGCTATACTCCTCCCATCTTCGGCGGCAAGGTGATCGACCCGTTCGCTGATCCCATGGGCAACAACAGCAATATTTTTGACGATGACGACGACTTCTTTTCATTCGATGATGAAGCCGAGGACACCTTCGAGTTCGACGACGAAGAAGAGGAAGAGGAAGACATCTTCGAGTTCGATGACGAGGAGGAAGAGGAAGACCCCTTCGAGTTCGATGACGAGGAAGAAGAGGAAGAGTTCGTATTCGACGGTGTTGCCCCCGACGAGGATACCGATGACGACGAACTCCCCGACGAGCAGAACCCCTTTATTATCTTCAAGTAAACCCCATGTTCTCCTTTGTGACCATATAAGAAGACCTCCGCTGAGTGCAACAGCGGAGGTTTTCGCTATGCTTTTTTCTCGGTGACGATATTGCTAAGCCACACGCCCTTGCCGATAAGCACCATGCCGATGATACACTTTACAAGCTCCACACCCTGCACGAAGAAATAAACAGAGATGATATCCAGCCCCGTAAAATTCGCCAGCACAAACGCAAGCGGAACACTGACTAGCCACGAAAATCCGCAATCGAACATAAAGGTGATAACGGTCTTGCCACCAGCACGCAAAGTAAAATAAGTCGCATGGAGTATGCCGTGTAGCGGCATCCATATCGCACTTATGACGATGAAAGCAGTCGCCAGCGAGCGCACCGCATCAGTGGTATTGTATGCCTGCGGAAACAGCCCTGCAAAGGCAGCCATTATTCCTCCCACCACGACGCATAGCGCACCCGAGAAGAATATCAGCTTCGGAGCAGCTTCCTTTGCGCCTTTAAGGTCATTTGCACCAAGCAGCTGCCCGATAACGACTGACACACCCGAGCCGAATGCGATAAACAGCACATTGAACAGATTTACAACGGTATTTGAAATGTTGAGTCCTGCCACCACATCAATACCACGTATAGAGTAGCACTGCGTCAATGCGGCAACACCTGCAGACCACAGAGCCTCATTCGCAGTGAGGGGTATCAGACCCTTTATCATTATGCGCTTTGTAAGCTCAGATGGTATGCTCATCGAGCGGTAAAGACCCTTAACAAAACCAAGCTTTTTAGTGTTGAGATGTGTCCACACCACAACGATACCCACCTGCACAAAGCGTGATATAACTGTTGCGATAGCTGCGCCCCTCACTCCCATTTCAGGGAATACTCCAATACCAAATATGAGAAGATAGTTAAGTAGGGTATTCGTCACTACTGCCACGATTCCTGCCACCATCGGCGGCAAAGCGGTTCCGCCCTCACGCAGCGTTGAGGAGTAAGCCTGCTCCAGCGCAAAAGGAGTAAGGCCTATAAGCATTATCATCATATACTCTTTGGCGCAGTTGAACGTAAGCTCAAGGTCGATATCCTCCTCCGAGTTGTGAAGATACATCGTGATTAGGCTATCCCCGAACAATGCAAATATCGCAATACCAACGATACATATCAACACTGCGGTGATGAGCTTGAAGCGGAAGGTATGGCGCACTCCATCGTCATCCTTTTTTCCGAAGAACTGGGCGCAGAATATACCTGCCCCCGACAGCGCTCCGAAAAGCGTAAGGTTGAACACAAAGAACACCTGATTGACGATTGCAACACCGCTCATCTGCTCAGTGCCCACTTGACCTACCATTATATTATCAATCAACGCAACGAAGTTTGTGATAAGGTTCTGCACCATTATCGGCACTGCAATCAGCAGTGTTCGTCTATAAAAGCTCCAAGAGCCTATCAATCTGCTCATGATCGTCATCCTCTTTTGTTTTCTATATTATGTGTCATATTCTACCGAATAATTCTAGCACAAACGATGGCTTATGTCAACGGCATTTTTAAGTTTTCGCCCACTTGACTAAGGGGCGGCGATACTGCAAAATAAAATTATAGAACTTCAACAACCGCATTCTGCCTTTTGCTGGTATACTAAACTGGATTTATGCAACAAAAAAGCCATTTGCAATAATGCAAATGGCTTTGTATAATGGCTCCCCCGACTGGACTTGAACCAGTGACACCCTGATTAACAGTCAGGTGCTACTACCGACTGAGCTACGGAGGAATAGATAAACTCAGCAAGCTATTACACTTGCTGAGTTATGTGTGTCGGCATCTATCTATCTTCCCAGGCAGTTGCCCGCCAAGTATTTTCGACGCAAGTGAGCTTAACTACTGTGTTCGGAATGGGAACAGGTGGACCCTCACCGCCATCGACACCGACTTTTGAGAGAATCTCTCAA
>JAZPZN010000141.1:0-8008 GCA_045544715.1 Oscillospiraceae bacterium
AGTTAAAGGAGTGATATTTATGAAAAAGCTTTTATCAATAATCTCTGCGGCGTGTATAGCACTTTCGCTTACAGGTTGTGCGGATAACAAAACAGAGTACCCCGATTACATCAGCGGCAACCCCTCTGACATCTGGGGAAATGCCATCATGGAGACCGAGGACGGCTTTTACCGCAATATCGACCATTTCCTGCTGTCGCTGTGCTATTATGACAAGGCTACGGGAAAGGCTGTGTACCTTTGTGCAAAGCCCGAATGTACCCACGACGGCAACGAATACTGCACCGCCACCAAAGCGGGCGTGTTCTATGACGCGAACATCTGCATGAGCGGCGGATATGTGTATTACTCCGCCTCGGAGTATGTTGAGGCGGACGAAAAGGAGTACTACAAGCTCATCCGCGCAAAGGCTGACGGTACGGAGTTCACCGAGCTGTGCACCTACCAGACGACTATGGGTAATGCTATGATGCACGGAATTTCTGCCGAAAACTTCGGCAGAGTGATGGCGGTACATCGCGGGCTTGCAATAGTGCCGTTCTACGATTATGACCTGCCTACGCTCATGACGGACTACACCCCGAATACCATGATAATCGACATCGAAAGCGGCAGCTACAAGAAACTTCCTACGCCCGATGTTGACCTCACAAAAACGCAGTACGGACAGGGGGATTATTTCCTGTATGAGGACTGGCTGTATTACACTATCTCGATGGAACACAGCAATAACTTCAAGTCGCTGTACCGCTACAATTTAGTCAGCGGAGCTACCGAAAAGGTGGAATTATCCGAAAAGTTCACCTCCTATGCGGTGATAGACGGATGTGTTTATTACTCCACCCCGACAAAGGGAGAAGTTCCGTCTAAGCTGCTTAAATACGACCTTGAAAGCGGCACTGTGACAGACCTCTCCGAGCAGCTTACGATAGACGGAACGCCGTTCACGAATGCGGTGCTTATGTGGAACGGAGAGTACCTCATAATACAGGACAGACATTACTGGACGGGCAGCGAGGGCATTGCAGCCGCAAACAAAGACAAGCTGCTTTTGATGGACAAGGACGGAAACGCCGTTGTTGATTACAATATGTGGGACGCTCCTGTCCCTCGTCACATTGATGAATTTAATGATAAAGAATACATCGAATACGGTTTGAAATCCCAGAACGGAAAGCTGTATATCTGCACTCACTTCAATCGCGACGATCCTCGTGTATATTACACCGATAGATTTAACGAGCTTGTCCTGTGCTGTGAGATAGAGGACATCATTTCGGGACAGGCAGAATGGTATGAGCCTTTCGATTTCTATCAGCTTCTGAAACCAAAGGAGGATAACAATGCTGGAGCTTAAACACCTCACGAAAAAGTACGGCGAGAATGTTGTGCTGAATGATGTTAACTTCACCTTTGGAACGGGAGTTTACGGACTTCTCGGCTCAAACGGCGCAGGTAAATCCACGCTGATGAATCTTATCACCGACAACATAAAGCGCACCGATGGCGAAATACTTTACAATGGAACAGATATACTGAAGCTAGGTGCGAAATTCCGCAAGAAGGTCGGCTATACTCCGCAGCTTCAGGGAATGTACGAGGACTTTTCCGCCCGTGCATTTCTGCACTACATAGGCTCGCTGAAGGGCATGAAGATGCGTGAGATAAAACCGCAGACGGAGGAGTTCCTTGATGTGGTGGGACTTCGCAATGTGGCGCATAAGCGGCTGGGCAGCTTTTCGGGCGGTATGCGGCAGAGAGTTCTTATCGCAGCGGCAATGCTCGACAGAGCCGAGATACTCATTCTCGACGAGCCGACAGCAGGTCTTGACCCCGAGGAGCGCATAAGACTGCGCAACTATATCTCGGATATCGCAAGAGAACGTACAGTAATTCTCGCAACTCATGTAGTCAGTGACATCGAATCCATCGCTGACAGCGTGATAATGCTCTGCAAGGGAAAGCCTGCGGCTATCGGAACTCCTGCACAGCTTATCGCAGGAGTTAAGGACAAGGTGTTTGAGATGTGCGGCAGCTATGAGGATATCACCGCACGAAAATCCGATTTCGGCAAAGGGCAAGTCTATCAGACAGAGCAGGGATTCGTCCTCCGAGTTACAGCCGAGGAACAGCCCGAGGGATTTTCGCCTGTCACGAACAGAATTGATCTTGAGGATGTATACCTCTACTATGCGGAGGGACGGTCATGACAGAACTCAGACGAGTGCTTCTCTCCCGAAGAACGCTGCTTTATCTGCTGATAGCGGTGCTGCTGGGTGGTATCTTCTTTCTGTATGACTGCGGCGACGAAAGCAAGGCTACCACTCTCACTGGAGAGGAGCTTTCCGCCTACATCAGCGGCTATCCCGAGTTCCTGAGATCGGTGCAGGATAACGCAGAGAACTACAACACGATAGCGGCGCTGTCGGGCGGTTTTTCTTCGGAGAATATCCGCAAAACGGCAGAGGATTACGCACTTTTATCGGGAGTTGCTCCCGTCCTCGGAGAGAATAAAGGCTTTGTGCTGCTGTCGGGATATCTGACGGGGGATATTGTAATAATCGCTGTAACTCTGCTGGTGGCTGCATCCTTTACTGAGGAACGCAAAAAGGGACTTGTTACCCTCATCCGCAGCACCAAAAACGGCAGACGGCTGCTGTCCGTTCAGAGGACGGGAATAATCATCCTCGCCGCACTTCTGACGAGTATTCTGATACATTCCGTCTGCTTTGCGGCAGCACAGTTCACTTGTGGGGATATGAGCGTGCTCCGCCCGATACAGTCCGTCCCCGAGTTTTCGCTGTGTCCATTTCGGATAACGATTCTTGACTATCTTGTGTATTCGGTGCTGATGAAAGCTCTTGCGGCTGCCGCCTGCGGACTTCTCCTATATCTGATAAGCGCAGTGATGGAGTCCGCGATAGCCTTTGCGGTGTGCGGTATCGCGATAGTTACGGAATATCTCCTGTACGGTGCGATACTCCCCACAGACAGGCTTGTGGGACTTAAATTCTGCAATATTGCGGCGGTGCTGAGAACTGATGTATTCTTCAGCGAATACTGCAACCTCAACATCTTCGGCAAAGCGGTGGGATTTCTGCCCTGTGCGCTCACAGTGACGGGTGCTTTGTTCGTCCTGCTGTGCGGACTTTGCGTGATGTTCACCTCAAACGCAGGGGAGGGCGTTTCTTTCGGCGGCAAGCTGATAGATAAGATCAGCAGCTTTTTCAGCAGAAAGGTTCCCTCAATGCCGCTGCCTTTGTGGGAAGTAAAAAAGGTGTTTGTCAATCAGAAGGGTGCTGTCATCCTCGCTGTAATTTTGTATATCGCAGTAAGCTCTGCGTTTCAGTACCGCTATGTGCTGCCCTCCTACACAAGGTCGGAGGAGAAGTATTACATGAAGTACACGGGCGAGGTGACGGTGGAATTGCAGAACGAGATGAACGAGGATTTCGACGATCTTCAGGCGCAGTTCAATGTACTGCGTGATGATTATCTCGTAAAGCTTGAAGCAAACGGCGGTCTGCATGACGATGAGCTTATGAAGATGTATAACCGCCTTATGGATATGTCGGAGGACCTCTATGCACTTGAAATGCTGATAGATACGGTGGACAGGGGACTTGCCTACACCGACGATACTGGCATAACTGTCCATCTGATAAAGCCGAAGCTGTACGAGCTTTTGCTGCTGCGAGATACGGCAACGACCAACAAAAATGCGCTGTACATCATGCTTGCGCTGGTGGGAGTATTCGCAGGAATCTGCGCAAACGAGAACCGCTGCAACATGAACTCTGCTCTGCGCTCCTCCCTCAGAGGCAGAGGTAGGCTCACAGCGATAAAGCTTTCCATCATCGGCATTACGAGCGTGCTTGTGACAGCGGCGGTGTTCGCTCCGCAGGTGCTGCTTATCGGCACAGAGGGCTACAACGACCTCAGCACACCTGCGCAGAGTCTTGAATTTCTGCGGTTCGTGCCGTTTGAAACGAGCATCCTCGGCTATCTTGTGCTGATGTTCATTGTAAGGATGTTTGCTGCTTTCGCAGTGGGAACATTGGTGATGCTCATCAGCCGATACAGCGGTAGCACGATAACTGCGGTCTGCATAAGCGCAGCGATCATCATCGTACCTGCGGTGCTTTCGGGAACGGGTGTGCTTCCACTCCCTAGTGCGGCGGATGTTGTGGGGTATTGTGTTATACGATAAAAAAGAAATCGGTGTCGCTCGTGTCGATGCCGATTTCCTTTATCTACTCACAGATTTTTGTAAAGCGTAGTCTTTCTCACGCCTGTCAGTTCAGTTATCTCTCTAACGGTGTATTCGCCTGTGTTGTATAGCTTTACCGCCTTTCGGACAGCTTCTTTATCGGTAGCAGGCCTCCCACACTTACGCCCTCTCGCTCTCGCAGCGGCAAGACCTTCTTTCGTTCTGTCAGCGAGAACATCACGCTCAAACTGAGCCAGTGCGGACATCAGTGTGAACAGGAGCTTACCTGTACTGCTCGTAGTGTCGATAGATTCCTTGAGCGAAACGAGGTTAACGCCTCGACCGTTGAACGTCTCCATCAGCCATATTAGGTCTTTCGTGCTTCTTCCCAGACGGGAGAGGGATTCCACAACTACGGTGTCCCCCTCAGTGAGCCTTTCAAGGAGCTTTTCAAGCTCGGGGCGGTTGCGCTTTGTGCCCGTCATCTTCTCGTTGTAAATGTGGTCAACGCCATACTTCTCTAGCATATCTATCTGCCTGTCAAGGTTCTGCTGTTCTGTCGAGACTCTAGCGTATCCGAACACGAAGTTCCGCATTACCATTCACCTCCGCAGTAAGCATACTCGCAAAGTATCTCTTCAACCGCAGTTTCAACGCCCTCGGGAATATAGAGAAGTTCCTCAATATCATCAACAGTGTAGCCATATTCAAGGAGCAGATCGATGTCCTTTTCAGCAACGCCAATATAGCTTGCGAACTGCTTCAATTCCTTGACAGCGGCGCTCTCGAACCACTCGGCGTAGTCTTCAGGTTCGGCGTGTGTCCACCAGTAGGGGCGGTAGCTGTAATAGTAATCGAGAGCATCCAGTTTGGCTGTATTGAACTTAGCTGATGTAAGCTCACCATCAGGAGCGATGCATAAGATATCTCCGCACTTAGCGTCGATCTCGGCGTAGAACTTAGTCACCAATCCGAGCGTTATCAGCGCACAATCCAAGATGGCGGCAGTGCTTGCGTAGATGTAGAAGCCTTCACGCTCAAAGTGGTAAAGTGCAAGCGGATTGTCTCCTTTGACGAAGTAGAGGTTTTTCGCCACATCCAGAACCGTAATAGTAAAAGACCCCTCGAGCTGTTCAGCCATCAGTGCGATGCTGTCAAAGTCTAGGGTATCTTTCTGTTCAAGCAACTGAACTGCAATGTAGCTGTCAGTCGCTATCTTAGTTGCAGGGAGTTTTAGCTCCCTGCGGAGCCTTTCATCATTATGAAGCACGCCGTTGTGAGCTAACGCAAAAGATGTATCTCCAGCCTTGCCCGAAAACGGATGGTTGTTGTAATTCTCAAACTTGTTGCCCTGTGTTGCCATGCGAGTGTGCCCCATAACGATGTTGCTTTCAAAGGGCAGGCGAAGCCTCATCTTATGAGCGGCAAGCGGTCTCTTGAATACGCTCAACTTGCCGTCATGGATATATGCAAAGCCAGTAGCGTCAGTACCTCTGACCTCGCATTCCTTAGAAAGCACCTTTAAGACCTTCTCTCGTTGGTGCTTGGTGAAATAGTTTCGATAGTCGATAAGTCCAAATATAGCACACATATTAATCATCCTCCATAAAATCAACAGGCTCGTTTACATACAGCTGGCGCTCTTTGAGATAAGCTATCAGCTCCTTATGCTTAACAGCATCGAGCGTCTTGACAAAAGTTGTCCAGCTGACATTGGCAATCTCTTTGTCGGTCAAGTACAGAGCAAGGTCGCACACCTTATCAACCAGCTCCAGCGTTGCTATGATAGTATTTGCTTTGAGAGTGCCACGGAACATTCTGAATTCTATCGTACTCCAGTTGGTTATATTGACACAAGCATATCTACCGTTGCCGCCCTTTTTAGCGTTCTCCATGATCTCTTTCGGATCGTGCTTGTAACCATAGCGAGCCGCCCACTTGTTCATTGCGTACTCGGTGCGGCGACTGAATTTGAGGAGTTCAGCCCAATGATGCTCTACAAAATACAAAACCCGAGAGATAGCTTCATCCTGCTCCTCTCGGGTCTCACCAAAGGCTGTGCGGTTCACATGAACGTGCAAGCCGCAGGTTGTGGTTTTGTGGCTCTTGTAGCGAAGATGGATCGCCTTGCCGCAGAGACGCTCCCATGGCATATCCGAACGATGATAGTCCAAAGTCATCGGGTGAGTTACGATCTCCATGCCGTCATTCAGACTGCCATCCGATTTGATGTAGATGTGCTCGTTGAGAACATTTGCGAGGTCGATGAGTGCCTGCGCATTGTCTCCGATTTTACCGCCCTCGTCGATTTCAAGCTCCACGCCGAAATAGCGGTCGCCCTCACCGAAGAACTCGGGGTCAGGCTTGTAACTGTAATCTCGGATAGGACCTTCGTTGCGATGACTAAAGCAGTTGTCACAGTAGGGACAGTCGTCATCGTCGTAGTAATTCGCGTAGTCCTGATGAATAATACGACCACAATCCTCACAAGAGGTGTAGTGGTTGTCGTAACAGTGGTCGCACAGCGGCATGCTCATGGTGCCTGCATTGTCGTCAGACCAAATACGCTCTCCGCAATAGGAGCAGACGATGGTTGAATCGTCAAGACAGTCCGAGCAAAAGTATTCATCCTCAAAGTAATGAGCAGAATCGCTTGTGAGTTCGCATCCGCAGCGGTCGCAGAAAATGATGTCGTTTTGCATAATAGTACCTCCTTAGTATTCTTCAGCAAAAAGCATGGTGGAATGGGTCTCGTCATCAATAACGAAAATCTTGCCCTCAATGGGATTTGTACTGGGAAACAGGTGCTCCGCAGAGTATTCGGGACACTCCTGCTCGTGCAGGACTTTCTGCTGTCCATCCTCGACGGAGAGCGTGAATACCTGAAGATAGTCCTGCTCGGGGACTTCCATCGTCTCGATAAGTCCCCAGAGAAAGATCTGCGTCATAATAGGCAGGTTTTCGTTGATTCCTTTTGTGGTGTAGCGTGGGTTTTTAAACATTTTTACCTCCTTAAACGGCTTGGTTGTGCGGTTTTCCAGAAACACAAAAGCCCCGCTGTTGTGTTTTGAGTTACACAACAACGGGGCTATATGTGCGGTCTTAGATAAACCTAGATAAACTTTACTTCAGCAGGAATGGTGTGCTGTTGACTCGCTTCATCTCCTGCTGTGCGTTATCGATGGTGTTCTGCAGAGCCTGTGTGCGAGTCTGCTTGTTGCATTCTGAGATTATGCAAGCAATGCCGAGTATCGCCATCAGGCCTGTTTCAACGATCGACGCTATGAGCTTTGCGTTTGTCCCATAGTTCATCACCTCCGCAGGAATAATATATCTCCGAGCAGAGGGACAATATGGGCGAACATGGGATTAAATAAACTTTGTTAAACTAAGGAGGACTATTATGCTGAATAATACCAAAGATATTCTGACAATAAGGGATCTGCAAAAGCTATTGAATATAGGTAGAAACACCGCTCTGCGGTTGGTGCAGAGCGGTGATGTAGAGGCTTTTAAGGTTGGTAGGCAGTGGAGGGTAACAAAAAAAGAAATCGTAAAGTACATTAACAGATGCAGTTGATTTTTGTTTCTTGGCATTGAGATAAAGCAGGAATAAGAAATAATTATTCTAGCCTTAAATCTATCCGATGCAGAGTAAAAATATATATTATCCATTGACAAGTACCAATTGCTATGTTATACTATATTTAGACGGTTTTTTGTTGTTTGGCACAATATAGAGGCGACAGATTGACGAAAAGGTGGCATATATGGATAATATTTATAATTTTCAAAAGC
>JAZPZN010000142.1:0-10083 GCA_045544715.1 Oscillospiraceae bacterium
AACTTTACTATCAGTAACTATCAGCTTATGGAAAAGCTGCTCAGATGCTGCGCATATATGAGCACTGAGGAGATACTTGCTATGCCTGATATTCAGGAGCGCATCGAGCTTTATAATGAGCAGACAGAGCTGTTTAAGGAAATGGTACATAAGTACACTCGTGTTGAGGGAGATGTTATCGTAACCGATCTCCGTGGTGTAAGCCCCATATATACAGGCAACAGATTCTTGATCTATAGCCTCTATCCCGAGCAGAATATTTCTTGTTGGATAGTTGATGGCAAGGGTGGTAAGGGCTGCTCCTGTGCTGTTGGATATTCGATCCTCAATCGCACAAGCCGTGTAAATGTTGGCAGTCTTATGCTGAAATATGGTGGTGGCGGTCACATGGCTGTAGGCACTTGTCAGTTCACTGATGAAAATGCTGAAGAAAAGATACCTCAGCTACTTAATGAGCTTGTAAATTACAACGAACTTTACAATATCACATAATAATATATAAGCCGCTTTTGTGACTGTCACAAGAGCGGCTTTTGTATGTAATGCTTGTACTGCATTTTTAAAACAAGTATGCTTATTGAATTCTAATACTGATATATTAGATCAGCCCCGTCATATGACAGGGCTGTTTGATATTCATAACAAATCTGCTTATTCAGCTAGTTTAGCATTAGCATCATCGAGTTCTGCCTGCACTGCGGAGCGTATCTGTTCACGGGTCTGTGTCCATGATGCTCCACTGTTATAGCTTTCCTTCATAGGATTGTTGATATAACCTGCAACTGAATCATTTACAGCATTGTACATCTCAATAACAGGGTTAGCGTTCGTCAGATCACGAACCGTTTCAAGCATATCGTACTGTTCTTGAGTCCAGCCATATTCCTCAAATGCTTGCTTCATGCCGATTTCCTTTGCTATCTCACTGTCACGGCTTGCCATAGCACAATTGAGGTATGCGCCTACTCCCTCTGGATTCTTTGCGCCTTTGCAGAGTGCAAAGCCATCAACTATAGAAGGTAGATAGTATTCATCTGTATATGGACATTTAGGCAGAGGAACAAACATTATATCTTCCATCTCACCAAAATCCTGAATGATATTGTTGTAGGGATAAAGCGCATAAGTACCAACTGGATAAAACAATGTTTTGCCGTTAGCAATTCTTGAGGGATGTACCTCCCAAGCAAATTCAGATTTTGGGAACGGAAGGTCGTTCTGCTTCATCTCAAGCATAAATTCCTGTGCTTTTTCGATATTAGCATTGTCAAGGTTATGCACAATTTGCCCATTGCTCATTCCAATGTAAGGATATCCTGTCGTTTGAGAAAAAGCACCCTCAAACCACCAACCGTCAGTTGCAAACTTGTCCTGTTCACGGTCACAGAACTTAAGCATCATCTCCCAGAAGGTATCCCATGTCCAGTTGCCTTCAGCCAAAAGCTGAGCAGGATCAGCAAGGTCATTGTCAATTATCGTATTCTTGTTGTAGAACATCACGCACTGCGAATCTGTATTGAACGCACCTACATAATGCTTGCCATTAAAACAAAATTGATCGTTGACGTTCTTCATAGGTAACCAAAGCTCAGAATTGAAATCAACATACTCATCAAGAGGATCAAACATTCCGCTGATAACACCTTTAGGGAATATATCCATATCTCCTGCGCTGAACATATCAGGGGAATCGTCAGATTGTATTAGAACTGCAAGTTTTGAATAACGCTCATCCCATGTTGTTGAGATGAGTTCAATCTTGCCTCCATACTGAGTATGGAACATCTCTAGTGCAACTGGTACAGGCTGCCCCTCAGCAGGATTGAGATCCCAGGAAGAGAGGAATTTAACAGTACCGTTTTCAAGCTTTTTTGCACCAATGTCGATCTCAGCGACTGCTGCAGCGTCCTCCTCATTCATCGTTGCCTGTGTTGTGAGTGCTGAAGTTGTCGCAGGGGCAGGAGATACGCCTGCAGAGCTTGAAGGTTGTGTGGATTCCTCGCAAGCAGTCAGTGTAACTGTGCACATCAGTGCAATAGCTGCAGCCATGATCTTTTTAATGTTTGTCATATCAGATAACCATCCTTTCTATAATTGTGTTGTTTTGGCTAACATTATAATACACCAAATAAAATATAAGTTGTGTCAGCATTTTGCTATAAAAATCATATTTTTGCTCCATAGTTTTTGTTGACGGTATACAGTTTTCTTAAATCAACTTTTGCATAAAAAAGTGACAAAAAAACTATTGATATAACATTTTGAAGTTCTGATTTTTGATATTATAAAATTGTCAAGAGGGGAGAAGCCCCAGAAAAATTATGAATGAAAGGAATATATCTATTATGAAGATCAGAAACATTTTAGCAGTAGCTACAGCACTTAGCGCAGTATCAGTTCTTGCAGTAAACGTATCTGCTTACGATCTGAACAAGGATCTTAGTACATTTTGGAGCGCCAGCGTAACAGTTCCAGGTGGTGAGTTTGCAGAACATAATGCTAACAACTACATTAAAGTAACATACACTGTTGACGAGTCCTTAGCTGATATGGCAGGGCACGATTACTGGTGCATAAAACCAATGATCAACGATTCTGGTTGGCCCCTTATTGCCGGTATAGAGGAGTTGGTTCCTTCCGAGGATGGAAGCTCCTATGTTATTGAGCCTGGATCAAGCTATATCACATTTTCTATCCCAGCTGATCAGCTTGAGCATGTTCAGCTCGCAGGAATTGCATTTATGGGACACGGAATAACGCTTGAGACCCTTGAAATAGTTGATGAAGCTCCCGCATCAGCACCTGCTGATACAGCAGTACCCGACAAGACAAATCCTGATACAGGTGTAGATGGCATATCAATAACTGCTGCTCTCGGAATAGTTGCAGCTGCAGGTGTGATGCTCAGTAGAAAAAGGAAGTGATCGCATACATCTTCATATGCAAGACCCCAATAAATAGCAAAGCCGTCTGATTTGTTCAGACGGCTTTTGCATATAGAAGTATAAGACTAAATTAAAATATATCTAGGGTGTTATTTTACTGGATCTTCGTGTTCTGAAAAAAGCCTCACGATAGTTTTTAGGAGTGTATCCGGTATGCTTCCTGAAAACTTGTATAAAATGGCTCTCAGAACTGAAGCATAAATAATCTGATATCTCAATGCAGGAGTAATCAGAAAATTTGAGCATATTTGAGGCTGCTTCAACTCTTTTTGCTGTTATGTATCCCGATACAGTAAGTCCGACCTCTTTGTGAAATAGCTTTGATAGATATGCAGGGCTTAATGCAGTTATTTCTGCAAGCTTATCAAGCGATATCTTAGTGTGTAGATTGTCATAGATATAGTCAAGGCACATAGTAACAGCCTTTGGATAACGGTTTTGCTTGCGGATTATCTGCATGCGCTGCGCATAGTCATCGACTACCTCACGATGAAGGAGATTTATTTCATCCTCTGTGCGGCATTTATCAACGCTTCGGATATAGATATCACTTAAATTATATGCTGCTTCCATTTCCATGCCACCCTCAATGCAGTAACGGGTGATAAAGGCAACTGTTATCGTCAGATGATATTTTAGATTACGCAGACTGTCATCACTGAGTTTGCCCATTTCTTCGCAGTTGAACGGCTTAAACAGCCGTTTCGCTTCAGCAGGATCACCGTTCTTGATGCTTTCAAAGAAAGCCATTTCACGTTCATATGAGAGGTGAGAAACATTGTATTCTCTATTGATGAACTCAACATGGGATAACTTTTTCTGGATATCCATAATATCACCTCATTTAATATTATACATTGTTTCAAAGTAAACCGCAACATGATTTTGATGTAAATAACAAATTTTAACATATAGCCCGCAGTTTTTTCTGCGGACTATATGTTTTTTTATTGATTCATTATTCAAAGGGAGTAAATTTTACCCATTGATATTCTGCCACCAGAGGTACTGTTGTGTCATTAAATGCATTAAGCCAACCGTCAACACCAGTTCCGCACCATGCATTCATCATTATCTTGCTTTTTGTGACTGGTATATTTTCGGATGCTGTGTACACTTCAACATTGTCAACAAACCATATGATCTTATCCTCGTGCCATTCAAATGCATAGGTGTGAAAGTTTTCTGAAGCATCAAATCCGAGGTCATGGATATACTCATGGTTTCCTTGACTGTTTGTAAAATAGTTAAACTGTACTATAGTTGTATCTTTTCCGAGGAACTCGATATCAATTTCATCCCATGGATTGTTGTCTGTAGGACCGGTGTAGGTGAAGAATGATGACACTACACCATCATTTTTGATAGGTTTCATGCAGACTTCATATCTTCCGTATCCATAGAAATCCTTGCTACGGAACTCACCACCTGAATAGGGAATGCCACCAGTCGGAGTTTTGTCGTTGTCAATGATAAGCTGCATATTTCCATCATTGAATGTAACATTGTCTTTTCTCCAGGTTACATTGAACATACTGCCATTAGTCCAGCCGTTAGCGCATTCCCAGTTCGCTGGCATACCATTTGTGAACTCAGCATAAGCGTGTCCTTCTGGAGTTTCTATCACTTGCTCTTCATCTTTTGGTTGTACTGATGTTTTCGGCTCTGTTGCTGAGGTTGTGGTCGTAGTGCTGTTTTCCTCTGATGCATCCTCGATTGAGGTGTTTGCAGCGGTGCTGCTACAGGCAGTTAGCAGAGTTAAAGTTAATAATAGTGGTAAAAACTTATTTGATTTTTTCATTAGTGAATACCTCCTGTTTGGTTGATAATACCATTTTATCATTTATATCATTTTTGTAATGTCAACTTTTTGTTGTTGATATCACGCATTTGTCCTAACATACTAAAAACAACAGCACAAATTTGATACAAAACACAAAATTTAGATATGTATTTGAAAAGTTATGTGATATACTGATATCATAAAATTACACAGAAAGGCGGAATACATATGTTAAGAAGCAAGGGATTTTATAAAGGTATCAACCTAGGTGGATGGTTCTCACAATGCGATTATAGTGATGGCAGGCTAGACAACTTTATCACTGAAGCTGATATTGCAAAGATTGCATCATGGGGAGCAGACCATGTCCGCATTCCAGTAGATTACAACATATTTGAAAACGATGACGGCAGCTATAAAGAAAAAGGGTTTCAACGTATTGACAATGCATTTATGCTATGTAAAAAGTATAATTTGAATACGGTGTTGGATCTTCATAAAACAGCTGGCTACTCATTTGACAATTACGGTGAAAGCGAGAGCGGTTTTTTTGATAGTGATGAATTACAAGAACGTTTTTATCGCCTATGGGAGAAGCTGGCTGAGCGATACGGTAATTTAGGTGACAGCGTGGCATTTGAGCTACTAAACGAAGTGACTGATAAGAGTTACATAGACACTTGGAACAGGATATCCTACAAGTGTATTGAGCGTATCAGAACCATTGCACCTAATGTTATAATTCTAGTAGGAAGCTACTGGAACAATAGTGCTACAGCTGTACCTGATCTTGCGAAGCCTTATGATGACAAGGTAATTTATAACTTTCACTGTTATGAACCGATGCGATTTACCCATCAGGGTGCATATTGGACAGATATGATAAAACCTGATGAACGTTATTCCTTTGATGAAAGTGATATCACACCCGAATATTTTGAGGATCTATTCAAACCTGCTATTGAAGCTGCTAGGAAGAATAATACTACTCTTTACTGCGGTGAGTATGGAGTTATCAATATGGCATCTCCTGAGGATACATTAAAATGGTTCCAATGCATTAACAGCGTGTTTGAAAAGTATGGAATTGCACGCAGTGCTTGGAGCTATAAAGAGATGGATTTCGGCATCTCCGATAACCACCTCGATCCAGTGCGTACCGAGCTTGTAAAATATCTATAATGATGTAAGAGAACGGGAGCCGTATTTCGGTTCCCGTTTAATTAATTTTTTTCTTTTTTTATAAAATAGTGATTGACAAACGTAATTTTATGTGTTATAATATTTTTACAATTTAAGGCTTCATGAGATGAAAGCGTTAAAGAATAAAATCATTAAAGTGTTCGGAGGAAACGAAAATGGCTGGAAGAAAAGGTACATTAATGAGTGTAAGAAAGGACTTAAAGGTACTTGATGCAACTATCAGAGATGGTGGTCTTTGCAACAATTTCAATTTTACAGATGATTTTGTCAGTTCCTTGTATAAGATGAATGTCAAGTGTGGCACTGACTATATGGAGTTTGGCTATAAGGCAAGCAGAAATATGTTTAAGGAAAGTGATTTCGGTAAGTGGAAGTTCTGCAAAGAAGAGGATCTTCGTGCAATAGTAGGCGATAACCCCTCAGATATGAAGATCGCTGTTATGGCTGATGTTGGCAGATGTGATTACAAGACAGATTTTCTCCCCAAGAGCGAGAGTGTGATCGATATGGTGCGTGTTGCTTGTTACATTCATCAGATCCCAGCTGCGATCGAGATGATCGAGTATTTCCATGAACTTGGATACGAAACGACATGCAACATTATGGCGATCTCTCAAGCGGGTTCTGATCAGCTTACACAGGCTCTTGAAATGCTGTCTAAAACAAGTGTAGATGTTATATATCTTGTTGACAGCTACGGCTCGCTTTATCCTGAAAATGCCTGCGAGCTTGCAAAATTGTATCTAGCTGCTGTTGAGGGCACAGGCAAGCAGATTGGCTTCCATGCTCATAATAATCAGAATCTTGCATTTGCGAACACAGTTGAAACAATGAGCTATGGTGTTTCTTTCCTTGATGCAACTGTTCAGGGAATGGGCAGAGGAGCAGGAAATTGTGCACTTGAGCTTCTCCTTGGTTTTCTGAAGAATCCTAAGTATAATCTCTATTATGTATTGGAGTTTATTGAAAAATATATGCTTGCACTCAAAGCACAAGGAGTTGTATGGGGATATGATGTACAGTATATGCTCACTGGTCTTCTGAACCGTCATCCTCGTGAGGCAATTGACTTTACAAGCAAGCAGCGCTCTGATTATTCTGAATTCTATAAGGCATTACTTGAAAATGAGTGAACAGACCCTATAGATTTCAATATCTGAAATTTATTGAAAATCCAGAGAAGAAATATGTTCTTCTCTGGATTTTTATATTTATTCGGCTTTCTTTGATTGTTCATCTAAGCTATTTGCAGACTTATCCAGATAGCTCTTTGCCTCTGCCATTAGAGCATTGTACTCATTTGGAACCGTTTCATCTATAACGCAGTCTAAAAGATGTTGCAAAAGCTGTCCCATTGCAGGTGAAGGCTTAACAAGCGATGACAGATCCCCACCATTAACTGCCAGTGCGGAAATAGATAACCCACTTTCTTGAGATATCTCTTCAGCGAGGGCAATGATCTCGCTGAACTCTGGAATGCGCTCTTTGCAGAAATCCTTTTTCCCCATATCATCAGCGATATGTGCTTTTGCAATCAGTGTGAACAGATCAATATCGTGCTTTGAAATGAACCGTCTTATAAACTTACGAGACTTTGATAGTTTACAATCATGATACTTTATTATGTTATACACCTTTTCACGGGTCGCATTGTCGCTTTTTAAGCGAAGCAATACATCATTTGCCATATCTGCGCTTAATTTTGCATGCTGATAATAATGAGATTCACCATAGTCATCAACAGATTGTGTCAGAGGTTTTCCAATATCGTGTAATAGCATTGCTAGTCTTAGCTCTGTTATTTGCTCTGCGTTTCCTACAGTATAAGCAATATGCTTATATAGGGTGTAGCAGTGGTATTTTGAGCCTTGCTCATATCCAATGCATGGCTTGATCTCCGGTATTATGACACATAAAACATCGGAAAAGTTCAACAATACATCAGTGACATTATTTCCAATCAGCAGTTGCTTTAGCTCGCTATAGATACGCTCAACCGAAACCTTTTTTAATAGTTTGGCATTACGGTGGATAGATGCAGCAGTTTTTTCATCCATATCAAATCCAAGTGCAGAAGAAAATCTCAATGCACGCATTATACGCAGAGCATCCTCATTAAATCGTTGGTCAGGATCACCAATACAGCGGATGATCCCTTTTTTTATGTCATTACAGCCTCCAAAGTGATCAACAATACCTGTCTTAGGTGAGTAAGCGATTCCATTCATGGTGAAATCCCTACGTGATAAATCGTCCGCAAGATTGCGTGTGAACTCTACACTCTCGGGATGTCTGCCATCAATATACTCTCCATCTAAACGAAATGTTGTAATTTCCACTGGTTTGTTGTCAACAAGAACAGTTACAGTACCATGCATGATTCCTGTATCGATAACTCGCATATCTGAGAAAACTCTGCGGACCTCCTCTGGAAGGGCAGAGGTTGTAACATCATAATCGTGTGGTATCTTTCCCATTATGTTGTCACGAACACATCCACCAACTGTATATGCCTCAAACCCATGCTCATATAGTCTGTTAAGAACTAATTCAATATAATCGGGAATAAACATTCTCTCACCTCTTTTGAGATTAATTTTACCATTTTGCCTCTCTCTTGTCAAGGAAAAAATAGCACGAAAACTTTTGTATAACATATAATGCTTTAGCGGTCAATACCGCAATCTTGAAAGGAGGATATTTATGGAATACTCTAAGGAATTCAGTAAACCAATGAAACGCCCAGGCTATGCTTATGTACCGCAGCAGCGTATGGAACAGGTATATTCACCTGCAAAGGCGCTGAAATGCGGAACTATCTTCCCCGAACTGGACTTGACTATTGATGAATATGAAAGGGGACTTTGGAATGGTAAATAATATGAATATCAGACGCACTGGGATGCCTCAGCATAAAGCAGCTGCTCCTATGCCATTACCCACACCTGAACTAGACAGTAATTGCAGCTGCTGCGAGATGATGAATGCTATCATGGAGGCGCATTTTTTTGCAACTGACCTGAAGCTCTATCTGGACACCCATCCTGATGACAAGCGTGCGCTAGAGATGTATACTGAGGCTTGTCGCCAATATCTAGCATGCAAAGCTGCATTTGAAGATAGCTGCTATCCACTTACTGCCTGCAGTGCTGGTAAAAAAGGCTGCTGGGATTGGCCTGAAGGCGTATGGCCCCCTAAGAATTGAGGTGTAGAGTATGTTTATTTTTGAAAAACGCACGCAGATCCCCGTTTGCATAAAAAACAAAAACCCTAAGCTTGCAGGAATTATTCTCGCTCAATACGGCGGTCCTGACGGTGAGCTTACTGCTTCACTTCGTTATCTTTCGCAGCGTTTTACAATGCCAGACAACATGGGAAAAGCTCTTTTAACTGATATTGGTACTGAAGAATTGGCTCACCTCGAAATAATTGGGAGCATCGTTGGTCAACTGACTGACGGCGAGGGTGCTAAGAGTTTTGATAAATATGGTAAGGGCGACTATTATGTAGATCATGCAAATGGTGTTTTCCCAGTCAACGCTTCTGGTGTACCATTTACTGCTGCCTATATGCAGGTAAAGGCAGATCCTATTGCAGATCTGCATGAAAATTTAGCTGCAGAGCAAAAAGCAAGAGCTACTTATGACAACATTTTGCGTCTATCTGATGATCCTGATGTAAATGAAGTCATTAAGTTTCTGCGTGAAAGAGAAGTTGTACACTTCCAACGATTCGGCGAGCTTCTCGATTGCTATCAGAGCAAGATCCAGTGCTGACCCAAGAATGACAAGAAGCCCATACATCGTATGGGCTTCGCTGTTATATCAATTTTGCGGTGCGAACTAGACTAATTCAATTATGTCGGGTATAATATCGCAGAGTTAGTAGTAAGATCCTCCGGCGTCACCGGTGGTTTTTCCACAAACATATGTACATACTCTGTGCATATTTCTTCTGGTGGCGCGATACAAAAAAACCTCCGCACCATAAGATGCGGAGGTCATTATATTATGCCTTGGGAGTAGCGGTTACATGATCGGCAGTAGTGAATGTGTTCCACTTGCCGTTTACGTAAGCCTGAACAAGGAACTGATATGTTGTGCCGTTGGTCAGACCTGTAACAGTATAGGAAGTGTCTGTAAGGGTAGTGGT
>JAZPZN010000143.1:0-29844 GCA_045544715.1 Oscillospiraceae bacterium
GTGGATGTGGTTCCTACTGGCAGAAGGATGTATGTGCTTCTGCTGATAACCTCCAACGGAGCGATAAAAAATCGTACCTGCCGTATGGAGTTCGATCTGACGAATGAGCAGATGAAGTTTTTTACAGAGTTTTTGAACGAAAATCTGCAGGGTGTAAATCTTTCCACCATGTCGGAGGAATATGTTGAGCAGCTTGCCCAGGCATTGGGCAGCTATATGATCTCCCTCTCACCGCTGCTGCATGCAGTGTACGAGATGAGTGAGGAAATGATGCAGGAGAATGTGGAGCTACGTGGACAGGCAAATCTGCTGGAGTGTCAGGAGTTCCCCATGGTAGACGTTGTTAAGTTCCTTGAACAGAAGAATGAGCTGTCCGCATTGCTTGACAGCACTTTCTCGGGAATAAACATAAAATTTGGCGGCGAGGATGGCAATTGTGTTATCTCAAATTCCACTTTTGTAAGTGCAAGCTACTACAAGGATGGAAAGCCTGCCGGAAGGATAGGCGTTATCGGTCCTATGCGACTGGATTATCGCAAGGTGATACCCTATCTTGAATATTTCAGCAATAAAGTGACAAGGCTGCTTTCTGAAGAGAATATACAGCATGCACAGATAGAAAGCGAGGTTAAGGACAAAAATGGAGATGACTAACGAGGAGATACTCGAGGAGTTGACCGCTGAAGCTGCAGAGGAAGAAGCGTGTGAAGCTGTCGCAGAGGAAACTCAGGAGACAGAAGCACCTGCCGATAAGACCGCTGAGGAGCTTGCAGCAGTTAAGGAGCAGCTGCTACGCACGATGGCTGAATATGACAACTATCGCAAGCGTGCAGTAAAGGAGAAGGAAGAGCTTCGTCCTATCATTGTCAGCGATGTTGTTAAGCAGTTCCTTCCTGTTATGGATAATCTTTCACGAGCACTGGAGGCAGAGTGCAGCGATGCTGCATATAAGCAGGGCGTTCAGATGATCGATGACAGCTTCCTTGAGATACTGAAAAATCTCGGAGTTGAGGAGATCGAGAGCGATGGTGCAAAGTTCGATCCGACTATGCATCAAGCAGTGCAGCAGGTCGAGAGCGACGAGCTTGAAAGTGGGACTGTTGCAGCGACTTTCGCTAAGGGCTACAAAATAGGCGACAAGGTTATCAGATTTGCGATCGTATCGGTCGTTGTCTGATTTCAGATAAACAACTAAACAAGCAGATTCAAAACTAAATTTCTATTTATTAGGAGGACATTATAATGGGAAAGATCATTGGTATTGACTTAGGTACTACAAACTCCTGCGTATCCGTTATCGAGGGTGGCGAGCCTGTAGTTATCACAAACTCTGAGGGTAGCAGAACAACTCCCTCCGTAGTAGCATTCAAGAAGGATGGTGAGCGTCTTGTTGGTCAGCTGGCTAAGAACCAGGCTGTTACCAACCCCGACAAGACTATCATGTCCATCAAGCGTCACATGGGTACCGATTATAAGGTAGAAATTGACGGCAAGAAGTACACTCCTCAGGAGATCTCTGCAATGATCCTGCAGAAGCTTAAGAACGAGGCTGAGGCTTACCTCGGTGAGACTGTAAGTGATGCAGTTATCACTGTACCCGCTTACTTTACAGACAGCCAGCGTCAGGCGACTAAGGATGCAGGTCAGATTGCAGGTCTGAACGTTCACAGAATCATCAACGAGCCTACAGCTGCGGCTCTTGCTTATGGCATCGACAAGGAAGACGAGCAGAAGATAGTAGTATACGACCTCGGCGGCGGTACATTCGATGTTTCCGTTATCGAGATCGGTGACGGTGTGCAGGAGGTTCTCGCTACCGCAGGTAACAACAACCTTGGCGGTGACGACTTCGATAAGAGAGTTATCGATTTCCTCAGAGATGAGTTCAAGAAGAGCGATGGAATCGACCTCGCAAACGACAAGCTTGCTATGCAGCGTCTGAGAGATGAGGCAGAGAAGGCTAAGATCTCACTTTCCAACACTACATCTGTTAATGTAAATATTCCTTATATCACTGCTGATGCAACAGGCCCCAAGCATCTCAATGTTACTCTGACAAGGGCTAAGTTCAATGAGCTGACTGCTGACCTTGTTGAGGCTACAATGGGTCCCCTGAAGCAGGCTATCTCTGATTCCGGTCTGTCCACTGGCGAGATCGACAAGATCCTTCTCGTAGGCGGCTCTACACGTATTCCTGCTGTACAGGATGCAGTTAAAGGCTTTATCGGCAAGGAGCCTTTCAAGGGCATCAACCCTGATGAATGTGTATCCATCGGTGCTGCTATTCAGGGTGGTGTACTGAATAAGGAAGTAACAGGTTTGCTGTTGCTTGACGTTACACCTCTATCCCTCGGTATCGAAACAGCAGGTGGTGTTTGCACACGTATGATCGAGCGCAATACAACTATCCCCACTAAGAAGAGCCAGGTATTCTCTACCTACGCAGACAATCAGCCCAGCGTTGATATCAACGTACTGCAGGGTGAGCGTGAGTTTGCTAAGGACAACAAGTCCATCGGTAACTTCCGCCTTGACGGTATCGCTCCCGCTCCTCGTGGCATCCCTCAGATCGAGGTTACCTTCGATATCGACGCAAATGGTATCGTAAACGTATCTGCTAAGGATCTCGGCACTGGTAAGGAGCAGCACATCTCCATCACCGCTTCCACCAACATGAGCAAGGATGACATCGATAAGGCTGTCAAGGAGGCTGAGGCTTTCGCAGCTGAGGATAAGAAGCGCAAGGAAGAGGTAGACGCTCGCAACGAGGCTGATCAGATGGTATACCAGATCGAGAAGTCCATGAAGGACTTCGGCGATAAGGTAACTGAGGATGACAAGTCTAAGGTTGAGCCCAAGCTGGAGGCACTCAAGGAGGCTCTCAAGGGCACTGATATCGAGGATATCAAGGCTAAGAAGGAAGAGCTGCAGAACGCATTCTACGAGGTAGCAGGCAAGATCTATCAGGCACAGGGCGGCGACGCTGCTGCACAGGCTGCTCCTCAGGACGCTCCTGCTGATGATAATGGCGACAATGGCGATGATACCGTTATCGATGCAGACTTTACTGAGAAGTAATAGCACATGGCTGCTATGACCTATTCTGAATAAACTGATCGGCACTCTATGGCTCTTGCCGCAGAGTGCCGATTTTTAAAGAGGATTGATGATATGGACAAAAGAGATTATTACGAGGTGCTAGGCCTGCAGAAGGGCGCCAGTGATGCCGATATAAAGCGGGCATATCGTAAGATGGCTAAGCAGTATCACCCTGACTTGAATCCCGATAACCCAGAGGCTGCTGAAAAGTTCAAGGAGGTCAACGAGGCTAACGAAGTACTGTCTGACCCCGACAAGCGTGCAAAGTACGACCAGTTCGGCTTTGCGGGAGTTGATCCCTCTTACGGCGCAGGACAGGGCGGAGGATTTGGTGGCTTTAGCGGAGGATTTGGTGGCGGCTTTGATGGTGGTATCGATCTGGGAGATATTTTTGACAATATCTTCGGAGGTGGTTTTGGCGGAGCAAGCACCGGCTCACGCAGCAATCCCAATGCGCCGAGAAGGGGATCGGATATTGCGGTATCCCTTGAGATCAGCTTCATGGAGGCGTGCAAGGGCATCAGCTATGACATCGATGTAAACCGCACCGAGGTATGTGAGGAGTGCAGCGGCAGCGGTGCCAAGAAGGGTACATCTGCAACTACCTGCTCTGAGTGTCACGGTACAGGCAAAACTGTTTTTCAGCAGCGCACGATGTTTGGCACTATGCAGAGCACGAGAGCCTGCACGAAGTGCGGCGGCAAGGGCAAAACTATCGAAAATCCCTGCCCCAAGTGCTCAGGCTCGGGTAGAGTTAACCGCAAAAAGACTATCAGCGTTGATGTACCTGCTGGTATCAGCGATGGCATCACCCTTGCAGTCCGTGGACAGGGTAACGCAGGCACTAACGGCGGTTCCAGGGGCGACCTTAATGTGCGTATAAGCGTGCGCAAGGATAAGCTGTTTGACCGCAAGGATTATGATATTTGGCTGGACTTCCCTGTTACATTCTATCAGGCGGCACTGGGTGCAGAGCTGGAGGTTCCTACCATTGACGGCAATGTTAAGTGGACTCTTCCTGCCGGTACACAGCCTGGTACAATATTCAGACTGAAGGGAAAGGGTGTGCAGAAGCTGCAGCGTGAGGGCAGAGGCGATCAGATGGTGAAGATCACCATCGAGGTGCCAAAGAACCTCAGCAAGAAGCAGCGTGAAGCGCTTGAAGCCTTTGAAGCTACCTTAGATGATAAGAACTATGAAAAACGAGGCTCGTTTTTCGATAAGATAAAGGATATGTTTTCAGGTAAATAACATAAGCACCGCTCTGAATAGGGCGGTGCTCTTGCTTTAAAGCAATTTTGTAAAACAAAGGGCATCTGTCGATGCCCTGTTTGTTATTCGTCAATGTTCTGACAGAGTGCTATTATAAGCACGTCTTCGCTGGCAGGGTTCTTCACGAAATAATCGGTAGTTTCAACTCTACGATAAATACCATCATCGCCCTTCTGGCGTGTAACGACCTTTACGAATTTTTCGCCTCTGTTGTAAGCGTCCATTAGAGCAGGGATGGCAAATGCACTGCTGAACAGTTCTCTGTCATCGGGGTGCATGGTAGATGCACCGCCTTTGATAAGCTCATCAAAGATACCAGTGGATGGGCACTCGTGGGTAGTAAAATTGTCATAAGCCATCATGTAATAACTGTTGCGTGACAGGTTTGCAATGATGACCAGCGGATAGCGGATAAATATTGCATCCATCAGCAGTCGTGTAACACTGGCAGGAGTCTGTGTCAGCAGGATGTCTTCGCTCTCCTCGTAAGTGCTGCTGTTTGAAAAAAGCTGTTCAAAATCCTCACGGGGCATTGGCTTTGCAAAGTAATAACCCTGTATCATTCTGCAGTCGCAGGTGCGTAGGAAGCCAAGCTGCGATACGGTTTCAACACCCTCAGCCACCGTTGTCAGCTTTAAGCGGTGCGCAAAATCAAATATGCTTTCAAGGAGTATGCGCTGTTTTTCGCTCTCGCAGTTTCCGCTGAGCAGGGATCTGTCGATCTTCAGCACGTTTGCAGGGATGTCCTTGATAAGGCTGAGGGATGAAAGCCCGCTGCCAAAATCGTCTATCGCCACGTCGAAACCATCCTCACGGATCAGCGTGATCAGCTCGGTGAGGTTGATAGGATTTTCCATGATTGCAGATTCTGTAAGCTCTACGGTTATGTATTTCCTCGGAACCCTGTAGCTGTCAACGATGCCGCAGAGCTTTTCTCGAAAATCATCCTCAACAAGATGCCGTCTTGAAAAGTTTACGGAAATGTTTATAGGTTTTTCACCCTTGTCCATGCGTTCTCTTAGCATGGAGCATACCTCTCCGAGCATATAGTGATCTATGTCAAGTACAAGGTCAGTCTCCTCTGCAAGGGGGATAAAATCTATCGGAGGAATTATTGTACCATTGGGCTGTATCCAACGCACCAGTGCTTCAGCTGAGCATAGCTTTCCGTCTACAGCACTGTACTGCGGCTGGTAGTAAGGTACGAACTCGTGATTTTCAAGAGCCTTTATTATATCGGATTCGGTGATCTTTTCGTTATGCATGATCTACCCTCCTTTGAATATTGCTGTTAAAGAGTATCTTTTTCAGTGGTGAAATACTGCACATCATCGATAGCGGTTTTTTCTTCGATTATGAGATCTATATCATCTTTGTCATTCTTTTTCTTGCCGAGTAATTCTTTGATCTTTTCAACTCCGGCTGAGCCGAAAAGATCAGTCTGATTCATCTCGCCCTTTGCGACTGCCTCAATAAGAAGAATATAAGCTTCTCCCAGTGCCGATGTAATAGCCGCCGCTGTTGCGCCAGAGATAGTGCCGCCGACGATAGTGCCTGCGCCGGGGACAAGCTTCAGCAGTGCTGTGGCGACTGTTCTGCCGGCGATAGTTGCTCCGCTTGTGCCGAGCACTGAGGAAAGGAATCCTACCAGCATTGCTTTGTTTATCGGTATGCCATAGATAGCGGTGATAGATGCTATCATAGTCACCTGAGTGGGAATGAGCATGGCGGCATCAGCGAAGGCAACAGGCGCAAAGCCTTCTGCGAGTGCTGCAGAGGCTGCCACCGTTACCGCCTTCTGAGCACGCTTCTTTTTTTCTTTGAGTGCGACCTTCTGCACGTTTTGAAGGGTGTCGTGCAGCTCCTCGGGGAGCACCTCGCACATATGCTGGATAAGCACATCAAGACCATAAGCCTTCTTGGTGAACTCATCATCTATCTCATAATCCTGTGCAAGTACGGGGATAACATTGGTAACATCCAGATTTTCGTCTAAGATGGAGTTCTTCAGAGCCTCTGCTTGCTTACGGGATACTGCTTTTGTCATCACTATAATGACTGGAATGTCCATAGTCTGACGCTGCTGGAGGAACTTTCTGAGCCACTTGCATTCCTCCTCCTCAAAACGGTCGGAAGTTGCATTGATGCAATACCACATACAATGGATATAGTTGTTGATATCCTTTGATTTGTAGCCTTCCTTCATTACGGAGAGTATCTCCTGCATGGTTTTGTCCTGCACCTCATCGCTGCCAAGCTCAAAGCCTCTGGTATCGTAGATGTTGAGAGGAAAATCGGGCTTGCTTATAAGGCGCATCTTATCGGTAATAGGGCGACCTATACCTGTTGTAGCAAGGTTTTCTCTGAATACGCTGTTTATGAGCGTGCTTTTGCCTACACCTGTTTTACCGCATACAACAATGTTAAGCTTTGTCAATGCCTGTAGCTTTTGATTGATAGCGTCAACACACTGTAAAGCAAGATTTTCAATATTTATTTCCATTTTAACCTCCCAAAGCAAGGTTTGTCTATACATGTTTATTATACAACATTATTCGATAAATTTCAAGCATTTTTTGGTAAAATTGCAGTAAAACTGTTAGCGGCGGTTAACATCTATCTGTTTTTCTTCATGAACGATCAGTATTTGGATATTATGTTATCTGAGAATAAACAAAATGCCGCTGACAGCGGCACTTTGATCATTGCTTGGTTTTTTTACGGGTGAATACAGGCTCATTTCTGCGGTTGTGGGGAATGGCAGCTATTTCCGCTCTCTGCGCAGCTTCGGCTGCACGTTGCTCCTGTATCTCGATTATCTTCTGACGGCTCTTTTCTGCCATGTCCAAGAGCATCAGTTTGTTATTGAACGATGGCTTGTCGAGAACTATCTCAAACAGCACCTTGTGCAGCTCATCTGCCTCCGCCTCTGAGGTGACAAGGCGGCGGTCGATAAGGTCACGCTTGGTGACGGCAAGCTGACTGATATCCCAGCATTCGCCTGTATCGATTATTTCATCAAGGGCTTCAAGGCTTTTTCTGAGGCGGCTTACTCCGAAGGTCTCGGGGGTCTCTTTTTTGGCACGTCCGTCTGCTATCTTACAGAGTATCAGGTTTCTGAGGTCTTCAGTTCCCAGTTCTCTGATGAGGGCCTTCAGCTTTTTTCTGTCATCAGGGATGTCGCTGGTATGGTGGTATATGAGCCAGCTGACTTCTTCTGTAAGTGGCTTCGGAAATCCCATGCGATGCATGATGCGTTCGGCAAGTAGCCTGCTGCGTTCCCCGTGGCCCTTGAAATGTCCGACACCCTCATGGTCGATGCTGCAGCAATCGGGCTTGCCGAGGTCGTGGAACAGCATCGTCATACGCAGCGGCAGCTCGGGAACGGAGTAACCAACTGCTTTTGCAGTGTGCGTCCACACATCAAAATCGTGATAGGGAGTGTGCTGCTCGAAGCCGATGCAGGGCTCTATCTCGGGAATAGCAAATTTAAGGATATCTGAGTAGTTTTCCAGCACTTTGGCAGCATATTTTCCCATCACGATGCGGCTGAGCTCGGCGAACATCTTAGGCTGCTCAGCATAATCAAAGCAGCTTACATTCTGACGCATAGCTGCACGGGTGCTGTCATCAATGACGAATTCACGCTCGGCGCAGTATCGGATTGCTTTTAGGATACGGCTTGGTTCTGTTGTAAAGCTACGTGACATATCATAGTATGTTTCGGTGACTGCCTTGCCGTCCTCTTTGGTGGTACGGGTTATGTTTTCGCCGATGGCAACGATGCGGTATTCCTCTCCTGTAAGGCAGCTTTTGCCTCCGTAGGGGTCTATGAGTCCTGTTTTTGGAGAATAAGCCATGGCATTCATCGTGAATCCCCTGCGGCTGAGGTCTGTATCAAGGTCGTTTGCGTACATTACTCGGTTGCCCACTACCTCACGTCGGAATGGCGATATCTCGATTATCATACCTACGACGGTGACGAGAACTGCACCTTGCTGCAGGCACTCGTCGGATATGCGGTACTCACGGAAGATGTACTGGATGTCGTTGATGCCTGCGTTGGTTACGATATCGAAATCCATTGGAGTGTTGCCGATAAGCAGCTCACGCACGCAGCTGCCGACGATGTATGCTTCAAAGCCTGCGTTTTCAAGAAGATTTATGGCTTCAGTTACTTGATTTGGAAGGATTATCATATTATTTCTCCTTGTTTTCATACATGAGTATTTCAAAGGCTATCTCGGTCTCGAATTTGTCGTTAGTTCCGAAGTAGCTGTAAAGCTTGTTGCAATCCTCACGGGAGGTCTTATAATAATACGGTGTCATGGTGAAGAGAGAGTTCAGCTGCTCTTGCTCGGTTATCGTCAGCGTATAGCTTATCTCCTTTTTTCCGAGAAATCTCAGTCCCTCTATCTCATAACTCTTGACTTCGTTGAGTCTTGGGGTATCGTATAGCAGGGCTTTCAATCCATACAGATGACGCTCGGCGGGAATAGCTGTCATCACGCAGCCCGAGGGTTTTAGTATACGTTTCAGTTCATCTGTTCTGAACGGGGCGAATATCACTGCTGCCAAGTCTACTGACTTGCTCATTACAGGTATACGGAACACGCTTGCTGCGGCGCAGAAGATATCCTTTCCTGCCGTTCTTGCTTTCGCAGCGGCAAGGGCATTTTTGCTGATGTCGATGCCGAAGATGCGAGGTTCGCTGCCGCCCTCTTTCAGAGCCTCGTATATTCCTGTTGTATAGTAACCCTCGCCACAGCCGCAGTCGGCTATAACAGGAGAGGGGATATCATTGCATAGTTCTTTTGCGCTGTCAGCCAGCCCCTCTAAAAGCGGAGTATATGCGCCGCTGTTAAGAAATGCTTTTCGTGCGGCGACCATTTCCTTGCTGTCACCGGGGTCTTTTACATTCTTGTGTTGGGAAAGCAGCAGATTGACATACCCCTTTGCAGAAATATCGAAGCAATGATTTTTGGGGCATTTCAGGGAATTGCCCACTGCCTTTAACAGCGGAGCCTTATCAGCCCCCAGCTTGTCCATGCAGACAGGGCAGGTATAAATGTTCAAGTATTTGTTCTCCTTTAAGTAAGTTTATATCCGTATATGCGATAAAAGCTTGCGCCGAATCTTCCCATAAACTTGAAGCGTGTTTTCCATGCACCGTCAAGGCGGTCTATGTATTTTTTCAGTATGATGTCATTGTTGATAAAGCATTTTGCGCCGATAACTCTGTTTTCAAGTATCTTAGGGTCGCTCATGGAGAAGGATATCTTGGCATCCACTGCATTTATGGGGTTTTTGTATTTAGAAAGCTTTGCGGCAGCGTTGGAGTAGGCATCCATCAGAAACACGCACTTACTGAATTTTTGTTTGAAGCCCTCCATAAGTGCTGCCATATCATTCTCAGTGAGGTACATCGTGAGTCCCTCGGCGATTATGAGCACACTTTCGCCGCTATATTCGATACTGTCAAGCCAGTTTAGCTCTGTTGCTGAGGAGGCTATCATGCGATAGCTGTCGCTCTCGGGGTAGTAGCTGCGTCGCAGCTCCACAACATCTGGAAAGTCGAGGTCGTACCATATCTTGGGAGAGTGTTTTACTCTTTTGCAGCGGCTGTCAAGTCCACAGCCTATGTGGATAATTATACTGTCGGGGTGTTTTTCTATGAAGCTGTCGCATAGCTCATCGAACTGCATTGCCCTCATCGCCATATAGATTGCCAGCTTTTCGGACTTGTCCACATCACTGAAATCGTGTCCGCAGGAGGAAACTATCTCCTCGGCTGTTTTGTCGTCAAAAAAGCCCTTTCGGCTCATCATAGCCTTGCCGTAAAGGGGAATGAACAGCGTTTTACTCTCGTTTGTCATTTGTTATCCCTCTTTTCAAGATAGTCACGCAGGAGATTTTTTCCAGTCGTGCCCTTTGAAAGCTCCTCAGTAGCCTTCTCAACGGTGAACCAGTCAGCGCTATCAACCTCGTTTGAAAGCTTGAATGGTGCAGTTTTTACCTTTACCGCAAAGCCAAGCATAAGGTTATCGTTCTTTGGGTAATAGTAGCTTGAAACATACTCGGTGGAGAGTACTTCAAGTCCTGTTTCTTCAGCAACCTCACGCATAGCGCAGTTTTCGGCGGTCTCGCCCGATTTCATATAGCCCGCAACGCATATCGAGCGTTGGATGTTGTACTGGCGGATGAGTGCTATCCTGTCGTCATCGCCTATCACAAGGCAGATAACGCAGGGGTATGAAAAGCTGAACCATGGGCGCTTGCACTGGGCGCAGTAGGGGATATTTCCCTCGTCGCCTATCTCTTTAAGGCGGAGCTTTTCGCCGCATTTGGGGCAGTATATAAAATCCATAGCTGTACCTCATTGTTTAAATTATCTTACTATATATTATATACTATTATAATGCCATAATCAAGCGGTTATTCACAAAAGTGGTTTGTTTAATTTTCACAAAACGGAGTGAAACATTTTTACATCGAGCGTCAAAAAAACTCCACAAAAACAGTTGCATTTTATATAAAATTACTATATAATATAAACAAGATGTTTGCCATAGCTATTGGTATTTTAGTTAATATAGACAATATCGGTAATTTGGTCAATTCTTAAAAACTATATATTCGGAGGTCACCCCTATGAAAACATTTACTGCTGACGGTATCAGAAACATTGTGCTTACAGGCCATGGCGGAAGCGGAAAGACAGCTCTCGCTGAGGCTATGCTGTATAAGTGCGGTCTGACCGACAGAATGGGCAACACCAACGACGGCAACACCGTCTGCGACTACGACGCTGAGGAGATCAGACGTAAGATATCCATCAACTCTGCCATCGTTAACGCTGTGTGGAAGGATACAAAGATCAACATCATCGATGCCCCCGGTCAGTTTGATTTCATCGGCGGTATGTACGAGGGTATCCGTGCAGCTGAGTCCGTTATTATTACAGTAAACGGCAAGGACAGCGTTTGCCCCGGTACTATCAAGGCTTACAAAGCTGCTACTGCGCAGAACAAGGCTACAATGCTTGCAGTAACCTGCATGGAGGTCGAGAACTCCGATTTCTACAAAGTACATACAGATCTCAAAATCGCATTCGGCCCTTCCGTTTGCCCTATCGTTGTTCCTTATGATAAGAATGGCCCTGTTGAGGCTTACATGAACCTTCTTACTATGAAGGCTTACAAATATGATAAGAACGGTGTTCCCACTGAGGTAGATATCCCTGCATCCGAGAACCGTATCGCAGGTCTGCGTGCGGCTATGGCGGAGGCTGTTGCTGAGACCAACGAGGAGTTCATGGAGAAGTTCTTTATGGGTGAGGAGTTCACTCAGGAGGAGCTTGTTAAGGGTATACACGATGGTATCGCAAGCGGTGCTATCACTCCCGTTGTGTGCTGTGCTAATGACACTCTGTCGGGTGTTGATATGTTGTTGGATGCTGTCGTTTCCATGCTGCCCTCTCCCAATGAGAGAAAGCTGGAGAAGATCGATGATGCTGAGGTGGAGTATGACGCTTCCAAGCCTCTCAAGGCGTTCGTATTCAAGACCATCGCTGATCCGTTCGTTGGCAAGATCAGCTGCGTAAAGGTAGTTCAAGGCAAGCTTACCGCTAAGAGCGAGCTTGTAAATGCAACTACAGGCGAAAACGTTAAGTTCGGCAAGTTGGTATCTCTCTGCGGTAAGAAGCAGGACGAGATTGCTGAGGTGAATGCAGGCGATATTGCTGCTGTTACAAAGCTTGATGCTAACACAAACGATACCATCTGCGATCCTGCAGATGTAAAGGCATTGGCTCCCATTGAGTTCCCTAAGGCATGCTATTACATGGCAGTGAAGCTTGCCGGAAACGGTGATGAGGGCAAGCTGTCAGGTGCTATCCGTAGACTGCTTGAGGAGGATAAGACCCTCGAATATGTACATAACCACGAGACACATGAGCGTATCATCGGCGGTCTTGGTGAGCAACACCTTGATGTTGCTGCAACAAAGCTGAAGGCTAAGTTTGGTATGGAAATCACTATGAGCGCTCCCAAGATCGCTTATCGTGAGGCTATCCGCAAGCCCGTTACTATCGAAAGCAAGTATAAGAAGCAGTCGGGCGGTCATGGTCAGTACGGTCATGTTAAGATTGAGTTTGCGCCCCACGACGGAGACGAGCTTATCTTCGAGGAGAAGATCGTTGGCGGCTCTGTTCCTAAGAATTTCCATCCCGCAGTAGAGAAGGGTCTGCAGGAGGCTGCAGAGCACGGCTCTATTGGTGGCTATCCTGTAGTTCGTCTGAAGGCTACACTTATCGACGGCTCCTACCACCCAGTAGACAGCTCTGAAATGGCATTCAAGACCGCTGCGTCTATGGCGTTCAAGGATTGTATGAAGGAGGCGCAGCCCTATCTGCTCGAACCGCTGCAGAGCCTTACTATCCTCGTTCCCGATGACAAGCAGGGTGATGTTATGAGCGTGCTCTCCAAGCGCAGAGGTTCGGTACTCGGTATGAACGCTCTTGGCGACGGCATGACCGAGCTCATTGCAGAGGCTCCCGAGGCTGAGATGGTAGACTTCGCAATGGTACTGCGTCAGATCACACAGGGTCTTGGCGAGTTTATCGCTGAGTTCGCTCGATACGAGATGCTACCTGCAGGCACTGAGATCAAGGGCTGATAACAGGTTTACGAAATGGTTTTCCTATAAATCGGGGCGGAGCCTAGCTCCGCCCTTAGGTTTTGTGCCTTGTTTTTGCTTTTTAGACGACAGTAATATATAGATGTTTGTTTATAAGAATAACAAAACCTCCGTATTGAAACGGAGGTTTATTTTATTGCTGAGCCTCTTCGATGGCTGCAAGCATTGCGTCCTCATTCTCGCCTTTTATGTTGAGGAATAGGAATGCGCTCTCCCTTGCTCTGCTTTCAAGCTCGGGGGAGGAGGACGGAGTATTGATATATGCCAGCAATATAGGCCGAATACTGTTTCTTGCAATGATGTCCAGCTGATCGATAAGCTGTGGTGTGAGGGTAGATGTAACAGCGAACAGTGCTGAAATATCTGCAGATGCATATCGATTTATCATTTCTGAGAAATCAAGGTTGTCTATCCTTGGTGGCAGCACTGTCATGGCATTGTAGAATTGCTCAAACTCGCTCTGGCTGCTTATCTGGAATACAAGCCCTCTGTCAGCGGAGCAGATGTCAACGGTGGAATTTATCCCCGATACCGTAGTCGCCATGCTGAAAGCAACAGCAGCTTCTATTATACCATCACTGCGGCGGAGTGCTTGCGCTGCACTGCTGGATTCGACTGTGAAATCGCATAGGATGATTGCACGGCTGTCGGTAGTCTCATCGTATTGCTTTATCATAAGCTCATCCTGCTTTGCGGTAAGCTTCCAGTGTACTAGTTGCATGATATCGCCGAGTAGGTATTCTCTCACATGGGAAAAATCATCCTTATCGCCTCTTCTCATAGGGATGGGGGTGACGCTTGTGTCGTTCTCGCCGTCGGCGTTGATGCTACCGAGCATAATGCGGCGTGGCAGAAATATCATGTTCATCTGTGAGCCTATCTTCTTGCTGAGCCTGATAATCCGCAGAGGGTCGTAGACTGCTATCCGCTTGATCTGCGCATTATAACTACCTCTATAGCGGTGCATTGCATTGATCGCAAGCCTGCACCTGCCAAGTGGCGAAATAGCTGTGAAGATCTTTTTCTCGCTGAAAAGCCCCGTGTCACTGTCTGGGAGAGTGCATATCAACTCCAGCGGAGAGTATCCCATGATGAAGCTGTTGCGTATGATTATACCTACTTCGAAGGGTGTGCTTTTTTCGTTGACTATGCGGCTCTCAGAGAAGCCTGCATGAATAAAGATAAGGCTGAATGCAGTAAGCAACAGTGCGATAAAAGGATATAATAGCACCGCAATAAGCAGCACGGTGGTTAGATTGCTGTGATATGCAGCGGAAAGGATTACGAAAACGAGTATCACCAGCACATATATAAGTCTGTTTTTCAGCATGGCTTATCGGCGGCGCAGTGGAGCGGAAACTGCTGAAACTGCGTCCTTCAGCACAGCGGAGGGGGTGAGCTTCTTCATGCGAGCTTCCTGTCTGAGCTGTAGACGGTGATTGAATACGTATGGCAGCATATTTACTACGTCCTCGGGAACTACATATTTTCTTCCGCTGATGTATGCATAGGCTCTTGCAGCCTGCATCAGTGCAATAGAGGCTCTCGGGCTTGCGCCGAGCTCTACGCCGTTGTGACGGCGTGTGGCAGCGGCGATCTCTGCGATATACTTGCATATGCTTTCGGCAACGTCAACTGTTGCAACGTCTGCAATGCAATCAGAAAGCTCTTCGGCGGTCATAATGTTTTTAACGTTGTCAATGGCACTGCCATCAAGACGGTCGAGCAGGATAGACGCTTCCTCCTCGACAGTGGGGTAACCCATGTTTATTTTCAGCTGGAAACGGTCAAGCTGAGCTTCGGGTAAGGGGAAGGTGCCTACATATCCGAGGGAGTTCTGCGTTGCGATTACCATGAACGGGAAGGGCAGCTGGTGCACAACACCGTCAACGGTGACCCTGCGCTCCTCCATTGCTTCCAGCAGCGCCGACTGAGTTTTGGGAGAAGTACGGTTGATCTCATCTGCGAGTAGTATGTTGGTCATCGCCATACCCTCACGATACTCGAAGCGGTTCTCTTCCTTATTGAACATGGTAAAGCCTGTAATATCCGATGCCATAACATCAGGGGTGAACTGCGCACGGCGGAATGCAAGTCCCGTTGCTTTTCCCAGAGCCATGGCGAGAGTGGTTTTTCCCACTCCGGGGACATCCTCAATAAGCACGTGACCCTGCGCTAGCAGCGCAACCAATATCATGCAGATAGCGTCATCTTTGCCCTTAATGACTTTGGATATCTCTTCGGAAAGCTGCTTTAGCAGTCTTTGGTTTGTGTAAAAATCTGACATTTGAAACCATGTCCTTTCGTGTATATGATGCATACTTTACAGTGTTGCAGTGTTGTTATGATGAAATCACATATATTAATTATAACAAATCATTACCCGAAAATCAACACTTTTATTTAAAATAATGAATATATTTGACGGCGGTTGACAAATCGGTGATTATATGTTAATATATCTAGGTAATTGCTTTATTATGGTAACATATTATTAAAGCATTTTACAGGTAGACTAAAGAAAAACAACAAACGGAAGGAAGAAAAAACATGAAAAAGATCTTATCTATCCTTACAGCTGCAGCTCTTATGCTGGGTATGTGCGGCTGCAGCGGCAGCAACAAGACTGACTGGGAGTACATTGAGGAGAAGGGCACTCTTATTGCTGGCATTACTTATTATGAGCCTATGAATTATCTCGACGAAAACGGTGAGCTGACAGGTTTTGAGACCGAGTTTACAAAGGCTGTTTGCGAAAAGCTGGGTGTCGAAGCAGAATTTCAGGTGATTGATTGGAATCAGAAGATCGTTGAGCTTCAGAGCAAGACTATCGATGTGATCTGGAATGGTATGACGGTTAAAGAAGAATTCAAGGAGCAGATTAACTTCTCCACCCCCTACATCAGAAACAAGCAGGTAGTTGTAATCAAGACAGAGAACGCTGAAAAGTATGCAGACCTCGCTGCTATGACAGGTGTTACAATTGCAGCCGAAAGTGGCTCCGCAGGTCAGACAGCTATCGAGACAAACGAAACACTCTCCACTAACGAATTTGTAAGCTGTGCCGCTCAGAAGGACGTTCTCCTTGAGATCAAGGCAGGCACAACAGAGATCGGCGTTATCGACTATGTAATGGCTAAGGCTTCCATAGGCGAGGGTACAGACTACTCTGATCTGATGATCGTTGAAAGCGTTGAGCTTACTCCCGAAGAATATGCTATCGGTATCCGCCTTGAGGATACAGAGCTTCAGGCTAAGATCAATTCAGCTATTGACGAGATGGTTGCAGACGGCTCTCTTAAGGCTCTTGCTGAAAAGTATGACCTCGCAGATGTGTTTGCATTTTAATAATAATTAACGCAAAAGGCGGTAAGTGCTACTTGCCGCCTTAATATATGGGCGTTGCCCTCCAAAACAAATCTCCGAAAAGGAATTCAATTATGTCATTTTTAGATGTTACATTACAGCTCGGCGAAGGATTTCTTGTTACGCTACAGATTTTTTTCATTACTTTAATATGTGCATTACCGCTTGGGCTTGTTATTACTTTCGGTTCTATGTCAAAGATATCTGTTATCAGATGGATAACCAAAGTGTTTGTTTGGATAATACGAGGCACTCCTCTTATGATACAGATAATTCTAGTATTCTATGGTCCAGGCTTAATATTCGGCTTAAAGGGTATGGACAGACTTCCCGCTGTACTTATTGCATTTGTTATCAATTACGCCTGCTACTTCTCAGAGATATACAGAGGCGGCATCGAGAGTATTCCCAAGGGACAGTATGAAGCGGGCCAGGTGCTTGGTATGACAAAGACCCAGATATTCTTCAAGATAGTGCTTTTCCAGGTGGTAAAGCGCATCGTAGCACCTATGGGCAACGAGATAATCACACTGGTAAAGGATACCTCATTGGCTAGAGTTGTAATGGTCATAGAACTAGTACAGGCTGCACAGAATATCATCTCTCAGAAAATGATAATCTGGCCGCTGTTCTACATAGCAGTATTCTATCTGCTGTTCTCTGGACTGCTGACACTGCTGCTAAACTACGTTGAGAAAAAGCTCGACTACTATAAGGGTTAAGACAGGAGAATGATATGGCTTTTCTTGAAGTAAAAAACATCTACAAAAACTTCGGCAAGACCGAGGTACTCAAAGGGATTGATTTCTCGCTGGAAAAGGGGGAGGTGCTCGCTATCATCGGAAGCTCCGGTAGCGGAAAAACTACGCTCTTGCGCTGCATTAACTTCCTTGAGCGCCCCGATGTGGGTACGTTCTCGATAGGCGGCGAGGAGATATTCAACGCTGAGGACACCGCCGCACTCTCCGACAATCAGATAAGAGAAAAGCGCCTGCATTTCGGACTGGTGTTTCAGTCATTCAATCTGTTTCCGCAGTATACGGTGTTGAAGAATGTGTCCCTTGCACCCGAGCTTATGCAGATAAACGGCAGTGACAAAAAGCTCAGCCACTCAGAAAAGGCTGAGATACTCAAAAATATAGACGACAACAGCCGCCGCCTGCTTGATATGGTGGGTCTTTCCGAGAAGGTGAACAGCTATCCCTGCGAGCTTTCGGGCGGTCAGCAGCAGCGTGTTGCTATCGCAAGAGCGCTGGCTATGAACCCCGATGTGCTCTGTTTTGACGAGCCTACCTCTGCCCTCGATCCCGAACTTACGGGTGAGGTGCTGCGAGTTATCCGTGAGTTGAAAAACAGTGACCGCACGATGATAGTAGTAACCCATGAGATGAACTTCGCAAGAGGTGTTGCCGACAAGGTGATCTTCATGGCGGATGGTATTATCGAAGAGATAGGAACCCCCGATGAGGTATTCGGAAATCCTCAAAGCCCTAAGACAAAGGCATTCCTTGAAAAATCCCTCGAAAACCCCTGATGATTAATGTTTAATATATAGAAAGACCTCCGCTTCTGCGGGGGTCTTTGTTGTAATTGTGGTCAAGTGGGGCTCGGTGGTGGGAAAAACATGGATTTTTCCATAATGGGACGTTATTGCTGTGCTCTTGGTTTGAAATTGACTGTTTGGTGGGGCTGAGTGGGGTTAACGGATGTTGGTGGGTGAAAGTGGGTCGTTTTGACAGTACTATTAATAGTGGGATAAAGTGGGAGAGAAAGCGAGTGCATCTTTGGTGGGGGAAAGTGGGGGAGGTGGTTGAACGTTTTTTAACATTATTTGACTAATATGTCTTAAACTGGGATATATAGAAAAATATAAAAGTAATAGCTGACAAATATATGAAACTTCTCGATTGGGTAGGAAATACGCAGAAAAGCCCAACACGTTGTTGTTTTGAAAATATAATAACACAAAATATTGCGTTCTTCGACGAAATAGTGACTAAAAACGGCAAAAGAGATTTAGCTAAATTGCACAAATTTGTGAACGAAAATTTGTGCCGTGCGCAGGCGGGAAAATCCCTATTAACTCTTGCAAAAACAGAATAATGGGGATATAATATAAGAGGTGGGAGAAAATTCAGTAAAAATCCATCAAAGTGGGGCAAAATTCACTGAGATTTCAGCTTTGCAGGATGGACCCGCCACTGATATTCTTATAATAATTGGGAAAATTATTAAAACTCTACGGAAAACTTCCGCCTGAGGAGGGCGGACTATTCTCTCAGGAAGTGACGCACTTTCGGGCTTGTGTGAGATGGCTGCAAAAAAAGGCTACCGCAATAAAGCCCATGGGAGCACCATTGTCAGAAAAGGGGTGAATTAAATGAGCGAGGAGCTGCACGGCACTATGGGAAGGGTCGGCCACAAGTATTATTTGTGCGGCCAGTACGAGCATACTGTTGATGCTAAGGGACGTATGAACTTTCCTGCTAAGATGCGTGATAAGCTGCCTGCTTGTTTAAAGATAGGAAAGACACTGGATGCGAAAAGTATCACTGTTTACACTGAGGAAAGCTGGGAAAAGATATGCAGATATGTTGAAGATCTGCCGCCCAAGGAGTCGATGAGCTACAGCCGTCATCTGTTCAGCTGCGTTTTTGATGTTGAGCTGGATAAGACAGGTCGTATGCCTATCCCTCAGCCACTGCGTGATTACGCAGGTATCACCGATAATGTAGTTGTAGTCGGTTCAGGAACGACCGCCGAGATATGGGATAAAGAAACATGGTATGCTCAGCAGTCGGATTCTCCTCTCTTTGATTGATCGGGAGGGGAACTATGTCATTTTCACACACAACTGTTCTATTGAAGGAAACCGTCGATGGAGCCTTTACAACTCCGCAGGGGATATATGCGGATCTGACGACTGGCGGCGGTGGACACAGCGAGGAACTGGCAAAAAGGCTTTCGGGCGAGGGACGCCTGATATGCTTTGATCAGGATGCACAGGCGATAGCTGCTGCTGGGGAGCGGCTTAAAGGCTATCCGGTAACACTGGTCAAGAGAAATTTCTGCGAGCTTGATGCGGCACTTGATGAGCTGGGGATAAATGCTCTCGATGGCATCATGGCAGACTTGGGAGTATCCTCCCATCAGCTGGATACAGCGGAAAGGGGCTTTTCGTTTCATAACGATGCTCCACTTGATATGCGCATGAGCAGCGAGGGATTGTCTGCACGTGACGTTGTAAATGAATACACCGAGGATGAGATAGCAAGGATATTGTTTGCCTACGGTGAGGAGAAATTCGCAAGAAAGATTGCAAAGGGCATTGCCGATGCACGCTTGAATTCGCCGATAGAAACAACAGGCGAGCTGGCGGAGATAATCAAAAGCAGTGTTCCTGCTGCATACCGCAGGGAAAAGAATCCCTGCCGTAAGAGCTTTCAAGCGATACGAATAGAAGTAAATAAGGAGCTTGATGTGCTTGAAACAGCTCTGCAAAAGGGTTTTGACAGATTGAAGGTCGGCGGCAGGATGTCGGTGATAACCTTCCATTCGTTGGAGGATAGGATCGTCAAAAACCGTTTCAGAGAGTTCTGCACTGGTTGTACATGCCCACCTGAATTTCCTGTGTGCGTGTGCGGCAAGGAGCCCAGAGGAAGACTTGTTGGCAAAAAGCCGCTGACAGCCTCCGCTGAGGAGCTTGCCTCTAACAGCCGCAGCCGCAGCGCCAAGCTCAGAATTATAGAAAAGATCAGGGATTGATCGCTTTGGTGGCGACGAAAGGAAGGGACGCACAAATGGCTATAAATAATCATAACACTAACCTCGCATACTCTCAGGAGTTCGAGTTTTTCGACGGCAATGCCGTTACCCGTGAGGAACGTGAGGCTAATGTTGCTAAGAGAGAGGCATCCGGTCCTCGACTTAAAGAAAAATGTGTATCCCGCAGGGGCAGCTGGATCAAGGCCATGGGTTTATCGGCTGCAGCTCTCTGTTCATTGAGCGTGCTGACCTATAACAGCGTCAGAGCCTCATCGTCGAGCTATGAGCTCTCCGCTTTGGAAAGCACCTATGCCGAAGAGTTATCCCGTAATGCGGAGCTCAGCAGCAAGCTTGACAGAGTAGCTAATCTGCGCATTGCTGAGCAGCAGGCAGATGAGTATGGTATGAATCCCGTTGAGCCTGCACAGATAAACTACCTCAGCGTTGGCTCTGAAAACATAATTGAAGTAACAGACGACGGCTCGGGCAGTATCTCTGCGGTTATCATGGATTGGTTTGAGGACGTGCTGGAATACATCGGAATAGGCTGACATATTATTATGATGCGGGTGTTGTCCCGCCAAATACAGGCAGCCTAGTCATCAACAAGCAAGGCTGAAGTATCGGCTTTGCTTTTCTTGTTTATAAGACGTGTGGAGAAATTGGAGGGATCGTGTTGAATAACGGAAGAAATAACCGCAGCCGAGGAAAAGAACCTGCGTTGGATCTCATCATCAGAAAGGCGAATGAAGCGATCGAAAGCGATAAGGCAGATGCGGTAAAGCCCAAAAAGGGACCTGAGTTCCGTCAGATCATCCTGCTGATCATTATCATGGCAGTCAGCATATATGTGGGCTGTTTTATGGTGAAGTATTCGATAGCCGAATCTGAGGTGTGGCGCAGTGCTGCGCAGAATCAGCAGCTGAGGACGCAGACCATCAAGGCACACCGAGGATCTATATACGATACAAGCGGTGTCGTGCTAGCACAGAGCTATACTGTCTGGAACGTAATCATGTCTCCAAAGGCTATCGTTCAGTATGTAGACGATTTTGAGAAAGAGGACGGCAGTAAGTTCAATGAGGCTGAAAAGCAGCAGAAGATTAATCTGATACTCGACTATCTCGTTACAAACTTCGGTGCTGACCGTGAAAGTCTGATGGAGGAGATATACGAGTGCCGTGCTGAAGCCAATGATGATATGAAGAGTCAGTACTTCGTGATCGAAAAGGATGTTGATAAGGATACTATCACTGCTGTTGAGAAGTTCCTGTCTGATAATGATTTTCCGGGAAACTGCATTGTTGGCGAGGAGTCATCGAAGCGTTACTACCCTAATGAGTCACTTGCTGCTAATGTTATCGGCTTTATGCATGCAGACGGATATGGTGCTTATGGGCTTGAGGCTTACTATGATGAGTACCTCAGCGGTACTGACGGTAAGGCGGTATATACACGCAATGCCTACGGCGGAGGTCTTGTATATGCCACTGACAAGTATCATGAAGCGGTGGATGGTTACAGCCTTTATCTGACTATTGATGAGGTGTTGCAGCACTATCTCGAAAAAAATCTTGATCTTTGCGTGTCGCAGCATCAGGTGGTTAACCGTGCCTGTGGTATTATTATGGATTGCAATACGGGCGGTATTCTCGCTATGGCGACTGCGCCAAGCTTCAACCTCAATGACCGCTCTACCCTTATGAGTGCTTATGATCTGCAGAAGATGGATGAGCTAAAGGATGCAGGCGCAACTGAGGAGGAGCTGAATGCTCTCTATATCCAGCTGCGTGAGACCCAGTGGAAGAACAAGGCTATTACTGAGCTTTACTATCCTGGCTCTGTGTTCAAGGCAGTTACCACTGCGATTGCGATCGAGGAAGAGGCTGCAAATCTTGACAGCACCTTCTACTGTGCTAAGGTGGAGAATGTGGCAGGTGTAGAGATCAACTGCTGGGCAAGCTATGCACATGGCTCGCTTACTTTGCAGGAGGCTATTACAAAATCTTGCAACCCTTGCTTTATCCAGATAGGACAGAGTATCGGTGCAGATAAGTTCTACGAGTATTTTGAGGCTTTCGGTTTTACTGAGCCTACGGGCATTGACCTGCCCGGTGAGTCTGACTCCATCCATCTCACAAGAGAACAGCTAGGTATAGTTGAGCTTGCCAGCTCCAGCTTCGGTCAGACCAATAAGGTGACACCTATACAAATGATATCAGCTTTTGCTGCAATTGTCAATGGTGGTTATCTCGTTACACCCCATGTTGTGGACAAAATTGTTGATAATGACGGAAATATTGTAGAAACTGTACAAACAAAGGTTAAGCGTCAGGTCATCTCGGAGGAGACCTCTGCGACTATGCGTAAGATCCTTGAAACAGTAGTTGAATCCAATGGCGGCAGTAATGCTTATATCAGCGGATACAGAATCGGCGGCAAGTCGGGTACGACCGAGAAGATAGACGAATACAATGCTGCGGGCGGCGATGCAATGGGTGCCTCTATGGAGTATGTTCCGTCTTTTGCAGCTATGGCACCTGCAGATGATCCCGAGATCGTCATGCTGGTAATGGCTGATACTCCTACGGGTACTCAGTACTACGGAAGTGCGGTTGCGGCTCCTGTGGTATCAGCGGTATTCAAGGATGGTCTGCAGCACCTCGGCATTTATCCTACATATACCGCTGAGGAGCTGGCTAAGAATGTTACCGTACCCTATGTTCTCGGTTACAACGCACAGAGAGCAGAGTCTGCTATGCTGGCTCAAGGCTTCGAGGTACGTACAGTTGGTGATACAACTACAGGCACTGTTTCGATGCAGATGCCTTATAATGGTACTACTATACCAAAGGGCTCTACAGTCATCCTTTATTTCGGCGATGATGTGGAGGCTGAAACGGGAATAGTTCCCGATGTGACAGGCATGACAGTTGCAGAGGCAAATGCTGCAATAATCAATGCAGGCTTTAATATCCAGATATCGGGTGGAGCAGCTGAAAACAGTGACGCAGTGGCTTCTTCCCAGTCGTTGATGGGTGGCACGGAGACATATCTCGGTACACTGATAGAGGTAACATTCCTTGTTATGGACAGAACAGGATGATATAGTTTAGATTAATGGGTGGTGACAGTATGACACTGGCAGAGCTTTTTGACGGCATAGCCGAAGTTCCCGACAAGCTCAAGGGGCTGCTGGTATTCGGGGTGACCTCTGATACAAGAGAGGTCGGCGAGGGTTGCGTTTTCGTATGCATCAAGGGTATGCGGTTTGACGGGCACTCTGCTGCGGAGGATATGCTGAAGAGCAAGGGAGCTGTAGCTGTTGTGACTGAGCAACGCCTCGGACTTGGTGCTGAAATAGTTGTCGAAAGCACCCGAAAAGCTTATCCCGAGATACTGTCCGCCTATTACGGTAGACCCACTGCTGATATTTGTCTTGGTGCGGTGACGGGCACCAACGGCAAGACTACCGTTGTCAGCCTTTGTGCACAGATAATGCGCTCCCTTTCTCACAAGGTGGGAACTATAGGCACGTTGGGTGTTGATACAGGCGACGGATTGAAATACACCCATGGTGGTCCTCCAACAACGCCTGAAGCCCATCGTCTCTACGGGCTGTTCAGCGAGATGAAGAGACTTGATACAACTCACTGCTTCATGGAGGCAAGTTCGCAGGCGTTGCACCAGTATCGTTTCGGTGCAGAGCGTTTCAAGGCAGCAGCATTCACAAATTTAACTCAGGATCATCTTGATTACCACGGTACTATGGAGGATTACTTCCTGTCAAAGCTGCGGTTGTTGACCATGTGTGACAATGCAGTTGTGAATGTAGACGACTGCTATGGCAGAAGGGCTGCGGAGTTTTGCCGTGATAACGGCATTGAGCTGCTGACCTTCTCCGTCGAGGGAACCGCTGATTACTATACCGAAATGGTGAAGCTATCTCCAAGCGGCTGCGAGTTTATACTTACTGACCGTGCGGCTAGGAAGAGCTATCCTGTCAAGTTTGGTATGACAGGGCTATACAATGTCAGCAATGCTATTGCAGCGGCGCTGATGTGCTCGTGCATGGGAGAAAGGTTGTCGGACTGCCTTGCGGCTCTCGCTGAGATAAAAGGTGTTGGCGGCAGAATAGAGACTCTTTATGACGGCGAATATACGATCATAAGGGATTACGCACACACTGCAGATGGGCTTGAAAAACTGCTTTCAACGCTGAAGCCTGTTGTAAAAGGAAGGCTTTATGCTTTGTTTGGTGCGGCAGGTGAGAGGGATGCTTTGAAACGCCCTGACATGGCTGCTACAGTGTCCAAATATGCCGATTATATGATAATCACTTCAGACAATCCTGCCAATGAGGATCCTCAAAGTATCATCAATGAGGTCAGGGCAGGCGTGCCTGATGACGCAGAATATGCGGAGTTTGTAGATCGCAGAGAGGCGATAGAATTTGCAGTGGCTAAACTTGCCGATGGCGATATGTTGGCACTCTGTGGCAAAGGGCATGAGGATTATCAGCTCATAGGGGACGAATATGTTCCGTTTGATGAAAAGCAGATAGTAGAAGAAATTTTGAGCAAAAGAGGGAATTGATATGTTCAGTACCGCAGAGATTGCAAAGGTGGTAGGCGGCAGGCTTATCGGAGATGTTGTGAAGGTGAGAGGTGTTTCCACCGATACACGCACTATTGAGAATGGAGATTTGTTCGTAGCTGTACGAGGTGAGAGCTTTGACGGTAACGACTATGTTTTGCAGGCGGCTGAAAAGGGTGCTGCTGCGGCTCTCTGCGAGCGTGAAACAGCGGATTGTCCAATACCTCAAATAGTGGTTGAGGATAGCAGAGCTGCTCAGCTGCAGCTTGCGGCGCATCATCGAAACCGTATCGATTTGAAGCTTGTAGGTATCACCGGAAGTGTTGGAAAGACTTCTACTAAGGATATGGTGTATGCAGTGCTTTCATCGGCATTGAATACCCTAAAGACTGAGGGCAATTTCAACAACGATATCGGACTGCCTAAAACCCTGTTCAGACTTAATGAGCAGCACAAGGCAGCAGTCATTGAAATGGGTATGAGCGATCTCGGAGAGATAAGTGTTCTGTCAAAGGCGGCACAGCCCGATTGTTGTATTATTACAAATATCGGTTTCTGCCATATAGAAAATCTCAAGACAAGGGAGAATATACTCAAGGCAAAGCTTGAGATACTTGACGGTGCGAGAGGCTATGCTCCGCTGATACTTTGCGGAGATGATGAATATCTCAAGACCGTTGACCTGCCCGGCAAGGCAGTGTATCGCTATGGCTTTGGACACCAAAACAACGTCTGGGCAGAGGACATCATCCATCTTGAAAACGGTGAGAGATTTACCATTGTTGACGGCGACAGAAGCTATCAGGCAATGGTACCTGTCAGCGGAGCACATCATATCCTCAATGCGCTGGCGGCTTATTGCGTCGGCAGGATATTCGGGCTGAAGCCTGAGCAGATTATACGGTCGTTCATGAATTATCAGGCATCGGGGCTGAGGCAGCGAACTGAAAAGCGTGGCAACAAAACGTTGGTACTGGATTGCTACAATGCAAGCCCCACATCGATGGAGAGCTCCCTTTCGGTGCTTGGTGGAATGACTGCTGATGGCAGAAAGATTGCGGTGCTAGGCGATATGCTGGAGCTTGGCGAAATGTCGGCGGAGCTCCACGCATCGGTTGCGGAGTATGTGGCGAAAAATGCAGAGGTTTGCTTCCTATATGGATCTGAGATGCGACACTGTGCCAATGCGTTGCGAGAGATGGACTTTGAAGTATATCACTCGGAGGATAAAGCGGATATTACTGCGCAGCTGCTTGATTACATCAAGGACGGCGATGTTCTGCTGTTCAAGGGCAGCAGAGGTATGAGGATGGAAGAGATAGCTGAAAAAATAGAGTAATAAAGTGCGCAGCTGCGGAGGTAATTATGAAAAATACAAAAGTGTGTTCAAAATGCAACTGCAATGATATTATAGTCATTAAGAATGATGGTCATCCTGATGGCAGCTATGGCAACAACATCCAGACAAAGGCAACTATACTTTCGGGCGTAGTGTTTGTTGAGAGGTTTATTTGCTGCAATTGCGGCTATACAGAGCAGTGGGTGGATAAAGCGGATATCAATGTCTTGCTCAATTCAAAAAAGATCAAACGGTGATATCTGTTTTTTAGCGCACGAATAGATCAAGAATAGTAAAAAGTAATATTGGAGAGGGAAAATAGATGCTTATCTGGACAAGCGTTTTTGCGGCTGCTGCCGCTTTCATACTGACATGGGTGGCAGGATACTGGTTTATTCCGTACCTGCACAAAATGAAATACGGTCAGACGATACTCGATATCGGTCCTAAGTGGCATAAGGCAAAAAAGCAGGGAACTCCTACAATGGGTGGTATCACCTTTATCATAGCTGTTTTTGTCAGCTTTGTGTGCGGCATGATAATGTTTCATGCGTTTGAGGCTGCGGATTTTGCAAGCAGCGACAGGCAGGAGCTTATACGCTCTGGCGCAGGTATAGTTATGGCGGTGCTGTTCGGCTTTATGGGATTTCTCGACGATTTCATCAAGATAAAAAAGAAGCAGAACGAGGGTCTGTCAGTCATGCAGAAAACAGTGCTGCAGGTGCTTATCATTGCAGCGTATTTTGCTACTCTGTATCTTTGTGGCTGCACCCGTACGGTTATTAGCTTCCCTTGGGGATGGCAGCTTGATATGGGCTGGCTTTATTATCCCTTTATGGGAGTGGTGATCTACTACATCGTCAACGCTGTAAACCTCACTGATGGCATTGATGGCCTTTGCAGCTGCGTTACTGTTGTATATATGGCAACGTTTGCTGTTATTAGCTGCATACTCGGTATGTTCGGTCAGAGTCTGCTTGCAATGTGCACCGCAGGTGGCTGCATCGGCTTCCTTATGTGGAATTTTCCTCCCGCAAAGGTGTTTATGGGAGATACAGGATCGATGTTCCTCGGCGGCGTGGTGTGTGCCCTCGGCGTAGGATGTGGCACCGAGGTGCTGATGATAATCGCTGCGCTGGTGTATATCATTGAGGCATTGTCTGTTGTTATTCAGGTGAGCGTATTTAAGATAACCAAGAAGATATATAAGACCACTGAGGGTAAGCGTCTGTTCAAGATGACCCCGATACATCACCATTTTGAGCTCAGCAACTGGAGCGAAGTGAAGATAGATGTGGTATTTTCTACGGTAGCGGCGGTATGTGGAGTGGTTTCTGTGCTGTTGGCACTTGCAATGTATGGCAAATGACGCTGCATCTGACAGTTAGTGACATTTTTAAAAAAGGAGAGTGTGAGATATGGCTATAGCGGCGAAAAGGGCTGCGCCCACAGGTTCAGGCAGCTCTGATAACAAGGAGAAGATAGGCCTGTTCTACTGGGGCGGCAAGTTTGATATTCCCATGTTCGTCATCATCATGGCACTTTTTGTCATGGGAGTTACCATGATGTTTTCGGCAAGCCATGCGCTGGCTTATAAGGAATTCGGCGGTGACTCGTTTCAGTATATCCGCAGTCAGCTGCGTAATGGCCTTATCGGAGTTGGCATAATGCTGTTTCTCAGTGCGGTGGATTACAAGATACTGCGCAAGGAGATACGTCTGTTCGGTCAGGAAAGTCTGAAATTTACGCTTACGGATATAGCTTTCTGGATATCCATGCTTCTGCTTACTCTTGTGCTTTTCTTCGGTGTCAGCAATACGGTGGGAGGCCCTATCCGCTGGTTGCGTGCGCCAATTATTGAGCGTTTTCAGCCCTCGGATATCGTAAAGATGACGCTCATCATGTTTACGGCACTGTATATTCACAGGCATTATGATAAGCTGCGCTATTTCAAAGATGGAATCTTCAAGCCTATGGTAGTGTTCGTTTTGATCGCAGCACTGCTGATGTGGCAGCCTCATCTCTCTTGCCTTGTCATCATGTTCTGTATCGGTGGAGGAATGATATTTGTCGGCGGAATAAATCACAAATATCTGCTGCTGGCTATACCTGTAGTGGTTATTGGCGTGCTTGCTATTATCGCAATGGGCAAGATCGATTATATCATCGAGCGACTTGTTTACACCTTTGACCCTGCGGCTGATCCCCTTGATAAGACTTATCAGACCTATCAAGCGGTGCTTGCAGTTGGATCGGGTGGTTTCTGGGGAGTAGGCTTTGGTAACTCGGTGCAGAAATTTAACTACCTTCCCGAGGCGCAGAATGACTTCGTTTTTGCTGTTATCTGCGAGGAGTGTGGCTTTGTAGGGGGCATGATGGTATTGCTTATGTTCCTTATCTTCGCACTGAGAGGCTTCTATATAGCCAGAAAAGCAAGTGACAGATTCGGAATGTTCCTTGCAACAGGAATAACCATTCAAGTAGTAATCCAGGCTTTGCTGAATATCGGTGTAAATGTCAGCTGTGTACCTAACACCGGTATATCGCTTCCGTTCTTCAGTTACGGCGGAACGGCACTTATTATTCAGCTTGCTGAGGCAGGTCTGTTGTTGAGTGTTTCCCGTCAGGCAGAGCTTGACTAGTTTAACATTAAGGGCACAGCTTGCTGTGCCCATATAGCGATTTTCGACCTTGTATAAAACGAGGCGGAACTCTGATATTAGATTTATCATGTATAATACAAAAGAGGAGAGCTAGTAATATGAAGGCTGTATTTGCTGCGGGCGGCACCGCAGGTCACATCAATCCCGCACTTGCGATCGCTGATAAGCTAAGGACGGTATTTCCCGACAGTGAGATACTGTTTATCGGCACACCTAACGGCATGGAAGCTTCGCTTGTAAAAAAGGCAGGCTATGATTTTGCACCTGTTGAAATGGCAGGTTTTCAACGCAGTTTTTCTCCGAAGAGCATGGTTAAAAACGTAAAGGCAGCTTATTATTACCTTATCTCTGCAAAGCTGCAGGTGAGGAAGATACTCAAAGAGTTCAAGCCTGATATCGTTATCGGCACAGGCGGATATGTTACTGGTACAGTCCTTTCTCAAGCGGCAGCTATGAAGATAAAGACAGTAACTCATGAGAGCAACAGCTATCCAGGTATGGCGACTAAGATGCTGGCTAAAAAAGCTGACAAGGTGTTGCTTGCGACTGAGGATGCGAAGAAGTATCTGAGCTCTACCGAACGCTGCGTTGTGACTGGAAATCCCCTGCGCAGCAATATTGCTATCGAGGAGCGCAGTGCTGCAAGGAAGCGTCTTGGACTTCCGGAGGGTTTCACAGTGCTGAGCTTTGGTGGAAGTCTCGGAGCAAATCGTATCACTGAGGCGGTAGCAGAGCTTCTCGCATGGGAAGGTAAAAAGGGCAATATCAATCATATACACAGCTATGGTAAGGCAGGCAAGGAGAAGTTTTTTCAGTGCCTTTCTGAAAGCGGAGTAACAGAGGATAAAGAGCATCATATTTTTAAGGAATACATAGATAATATGTACACCTGTATATGTGCAGCAGACTTGATAATCTCCCGTGCAGGTGCGATGACTATAACAGAGCTGACCGCTATTGGCAGACCTGCTATACTTGTTCCATATCCCTATGCTGCAGAAAACCATCAGTATTACAACGCACTTACGCTTGCAAATGCAAATGCAG
>JAZPZN010000144.1:0-14557 GCA_045544715.1 Oscillospiraceae bacterium
GCGCATTCCTCGATGAGGAGATCTTCTACGCTAACGACGGCGAGAAGGGCACTGTATACGACCACCTCAAGAGAGCTATCGACTTCTCTATGAACCACCTCGGCAACCACGGTATGCCTGCAGGTCTCCACGCTGACTGGAACGACTGCCTCCGCCTTGGCAAGAAGGGCGAGTCTACATTCGTTGCATTCCAGCTGGTATACGCTATCAAGATCCTCCGCACATACGCAGTTGAGAAGAACGACGCTGACTACATCAAGTATCTTGATGAGATCGGTGCTAAGCTCAACGAGATCCTCTCCGCTTGCTGGAATGAGGACAGATGGATCAGAGGCTACAAGGAAGACGGCACTATCATCGGTCAGCGCACCGATCCCGAGGCTTCTATGTGGCTGAACCCCCAGAGCTGGTCTGTTATCTCCGGCTTCGGCACCAAGGAGCAGCAGGAAGCAGCTATGGACAGCGTTTACAGAGAGCTCAACACTCCCTACGGCGCAATGGTAATGTATCCTCCTTATGTAAATCATGGCTTCCCCGGCGCACTGATGCAGTGCTTCAACAAGTGCACCAAGGAGAACGCAGGTATCTTCTCTCAGCCTCAGGGCTGGCTGATCCTTGCTGAGTCCAAGCTGGGCCACGGCAACCGTGCTTACCAGTACTGGACAGAGGCAGCTCCCGCAACCTACAACGACAACGCTGAGCACAGAGTGCTTGAGCCCTATGTATACGGTCAGTTCGTAGAAGGTAAGGATTCTCCCTTTGCAGGTCGTGCACACGTTCATTGGCTGACAGGTACAGCTTCCACCGTAATGGTAGGTACAACAGAGGGTATCCTCGGCCTTAACCCCGAAACAAAGGGTCTTGTTATTGATCCCTCCATCCCCTCTGAGTGGAAGGAATACACAATGGAAAAGACCTTCCGTGGCAAGAAGCTCCACGTTACCGTTAAGAACCCCAACGGCTCTGAGCACGGTGTAAAGAGCGTTACCGTCAACGGCGAGAAGATCGAGGGCAAGCTCATTCTTGACTCTATCCTCAAGGCTGAGAACGATGTTATCATCGAAATGTAATTTCCATCTTAACTAACAGATACCTCCCCGTCAGACCTACTGACGGGGAGGTAATTTTATCAATCAAAAAGTGCGGACTGCTACCAGCCCGCACATTTATTTTACTTTATAGCTTCTTTAAGAGCCTCTGCCTTATCTGTGCGCTCCCATGCAACATTCAGATCCTCACGTCCCATGTGACCGTAGGCTGCCAGCTGCTTATACTGGGGCTTGCGGAGTTCAAGAGTGCTGATGATAGCAGCAGGGCGGAAATCGAACACCTTGCTGACTGCCTCAGCGATCTTAGCATCATCATACTTTCCTGTACCAAAGGTATCGACCATGATAGATACAGGCTTTGCAACGCCGATAGCGTATGCGACCTCTACCTCTGCACGCTCTGCAAGGCCTGCGGCAACGATGTTCTTTGCAGCATAGCGAGCCATGTACGCAGCGGAACGGTCTACCTTTGTGGGATCCTTGCCGCTGAATGCACCACCGCCGTGACGGGCATATCCACCGTATGTATCAACGATGATCTTGCGTCCTGTAAGGCCGCTGTCGCCCTGAGGCCCGCCTACTACAAAGCGGCCTGTGGGATTCACGAAATACTTGGTATTATCGTCGAGGAGCTCAGCAGGAACAGTAGTCTTGACGATCTTCTCTATAACATCAGCCCTGATCTGCTCCAGCGTAGCCTCAGCCTTGTGCTGGGAAGAAACTACAACAGTGTCTACTCTTACGGGCTTATTGTCAATATATTCTACAGTTACCTGAGTTTTTCCATCGGGAAGGAGGTAAGGCAGCTCGCCGCTCTTGCGCACCGCAGTAAGCTTCAAAGCCAGCTTATGCGCAAGGCTGATGGGCAGTGGCATAAGCTCGGGAGTTTCGGTGCAGGCATAACCAAACATCATACCCTGATCGCCTGCGCCTGTATCGCAGAGGTTCTCCTCACGTCCTTCAAGCGCATTGTTTACACCCATTGCGATATCGGGAGACTGTTTGTCGATTGTCGTGAGCACTGCACAAGTGTTGCAATCAAAGCCATACTCAGAGTTGTCATAGCCTATCTCACGGACGGTATCACGCACGATAGCAGGGATATCGATCTGTGCGGTCGTTGTGATCTCGCCCATTACCATTACCATACCTGTTGTTGTGCAGGTCTCGCAGGCAACTCTGCCCATAGGATCCTGCGCAAGGATAGCATCAAGCACTGCGTCGGAAATATTATCGCAGATCTTGTCGGGATGACCCTCTGTAACACTTTCAGAGGTGAATAAAAACTTGTTCATAATTTTGTCCTTTCTGTTTGGTTTCTCTATTTGCTTCCTGAAACAAAAAACGCACTCCAAAGGAGTGCGCAACTTTCGTCAAACACTCCTTATCTCTCGGCTATTGCCGCAGGATGTAGCACCTTTTTCCGCATTGTTTTTCGCAGAAGAGGTTGCCGGGCTTCATAGGGGCCAGTCCCCCGCTTTTGCCAGAAGCCACTCTTGATAAGGTTTTTTGTCGTATTTAAGTATAACACATCTAACAGCCTATGTCAATACCCACTGGCTATTTTACAAAAAATTTCTTAGTGATACAATTGCTCCGATAACTATTTTCAAGTAATAAGTTAATTTTAAGATAAAATCCGATTAACATTTAGTAAAAACGCTGATTTAATTTAGCTAAATTTACAACGAAAATTGCTTGACAATATTCAGATATTCCTTTATACTATCAATATAGAGCTACAAAAATAATTCAAAGGAGTTCAATATGATCAAAACACTTGCAGCATTGCTCGCCGCTATTATCATGCTTGCAGCCACAGGCTGCTCAAACGGCGGCAATTCCAGCGCAGCTGATACCATCAGCAGCACTATCGATTCAACTACTGATAGCACCACCGACACCTCTGACAATTCCACCGATGACAGCAGCGAAGAAGCTGAGAATGAAGGCGGTTTTATGGTAAGCGGCACCAAGCTGCTTGATGCCAACGGTAACGAATTCGTGATGCGTGGCATCAATCATCCCCACTGCTGGTTTTTAAGTCAGGATGAAACTGCCCTCCCTGCCATTGCCGCAACTGGCTGTAACACCGTAAGAATAGTTTGCGGCGCAGGCATCCAGTACACTGAAGATACCGTAGAATCTCTCACAAAGGTCATCGAACAGTGCAAGGAGCTTGAGATGATTTGTGTGCTTGAAGTGCACGACATCACAGGCAAGGACGACATCGCTCTGCTTGAGCAGGTTACCGACTGGTGGATAAGCGTCAAGGATGCCCTTATCGGCAACGAGGAGTACGTTATTCTCAACATTGCCAACGAATGGGTAGGTAAGTGGGACAGCAACATCTGGCGTGACGGTTATGTTGCAGCTATCCCCAAGCTGCGTGAGGCAGGCATCAAGAATACCATCATGGTAGACGCAGGCGGCTGGGGTCAGTACGGCAGAAGCATCAAGGATTTCGGTGTTGAGGTATTCAACTCCGACCCCGATAAGAATACCATGTTCTCTGTACACATGTACGGCTCTGCAGGAAAGAACGAGCGCACTATCGAAACCAATCTCAAGGGTGCGACCGAACAGGATCTGTGCATCATCGTTGGTGAGTTCGGCTACACCCACTCCGACGGAGATGTCAACGAGGCATACATCATGGAATACTGCGACAACAACGATATCGGTTACCTCGGCTGGAGCTGGAAGGGCAACGGCGGCGGAGTTGAGTATCTCGACATCGCAGTTGAATGGGACGGCAGCGTGCTCTCCTCTGACTGGGGCGAAGTGCTCATCAACGGCGAGGACGGTATCAAGGCTACCGCAGATATATGCAGCATCTTCGATAACGCAGCATGAGATATATCTATCAAAGCCACTCAAAAGAGTGGCTTTTTTGTGTGCAGAATTTGACAAAAGGCTTGTTTTGAGATATAATAGTATTTGTCTATTATAAAAAGGAGTATCACAAATGCTTGACACTATCATAAGTACGATAAGCGATGCATTGTACAGCTACATTCTAATCATCCTACTAATAGCAGGAGGTCTTTATTTCACCATTGCCACAAGGTTTGCCCCATTCAGACTGTTCAGAGAACAGCTGCGTGCTGTTATGGAGAAGCCAGAAGGCGACAACAGCGTTTCCTCATTTCAGGCGCTGATGGTATCCACCGCTTCAAGAGTGGGTACAGGCAACATCATAGGAGTTTCCACTGCGCTGTGCATGGGCGGCTTCGGATCGGTATTCTGGATGTGGCTGATAGCCATCATAGGCAGTGCTTCCGCATTCGTAGAGAGCACCCTCGCCCAGATATACAAAAGAAGAGGCCCTGAGGGAAGCTATGGCGGCCCTGCATATTACATCGAGGCAGCACTGAAAAACAAGACTCTGGCGGTGGTGTTTGCAGTGTTCTTGATACTTACCTACGGCTTCGGCTTCAACATGCTCGCATCCTACAACCTGCAAAGTACTTTCTCTCCTTATAAGTTCTATGACCCTGCTGTTACCCCATGGATACTCGGTCTGATAACCGCAGCAGCAGTGTTCTACTGCCTAATGGGCGGAGGAGCAAGAGTCATCAAGGCGACCAGTGTGCTGGTGCCCATTATTGGTGTCGCATATATACTTGTTGCCCTCATTATCATCGCAATGAACATCACCTCGCTCCCTGCCGTCTTTATTGAGATCTTCAGAGGGGCTTTCGACATCAAGGCTATCTTCGGAGGCTTCGGCGGAAGCTGCGTGATATACGGCATAAAGCGGGGACTGTTCAGTAATGAGGCAGGTGTAGGCTCTGCGCCGAACGCCTCTGCATCAGCAGAAGTGAGTCATCCTGCGAAGCAGGGACTTGTGCAGGTGCTCTCGGTATTTATCGATACATTGCTAGTATGCAGCGCAACCGCATTTATGTGTATGTGCTCAGGTATCCAACCCTCTGCAGAGCTCTCGGGTGCACCATATATTCAAGCTGCGCTCAGTGCCACCCTCGGCGGCTTCGGGCCTATATTCATCACTGTTGCAATGATACTTTTTGCGTTCACTACTCTCCTCGGAAACCTGTTCTATGTTGACCAGTGTATCAGCTTTATTATGTGCAAAGTACCCGACAAGAGGTTTATGGTCGTTTATCGCATCATTGCATCTGTTGTAATATTTGTCGGTGCAGGTCTGAGCGCTGACCTTCTATGGAACATCGCCGATATACTCATGGGAGGTATGGCACTGATAAACATCCCCGTTATCTTTATCCTAAGCAAATACGCTATAAGTGCATTGAAAGACTATGAAAAGCAACGCAGAGATGGCAAAGAACCTGTATTCAAAGCAAAAGATATCGGTCTGCCACATAAGGTAGACTATTGGCAGTAACACACTCTTTTCCGATCATAAAAGCAAAGAGCCGACCATAAAAGTCGGCTCTGTTATTTTATCAGCTTCCGTTGTACTCGGCGAGTATGATATCGAACTTTACTTCCTTATCCCTGCCTAGCGAATCCGTTCTAACTACGGTCACCTCTACAGTGTCTCCGGGCTTCATGTCCTTTATTATCTCGCTTACCTCTGCGACAGTGGTTATTGCAGTGCCGTTGATCTCGGTGATGGTATCGCCCACCACAAGCTCACTCTCAGCAATGGGGAGATCCTTTTCGATCTCAGTTACCAACAATCCCGGAACCATATCCTGCACCGATGCAACATACTCGGATACCTGCAAGCAGGTGATGCCAAGAATAGGTCTGCCGCTGACATAGCCCTTTGCAACCAGATCATCGATAACATCCTTAGCCTCGTTTATAGTGATGGCAAAACCGATACTCTCAGCATAGTCATAAACATACTTGCTGTTAACAACACCTATGACCTCGCCATAGTAGTTGAACAGTGCACCACCCGAGTTGCCGCTGTTGATGGGAGCATCTGTCTGTATACTGGAAAGCGAACGCTGGCTGTCAGAGATCTGACGGTTAAGTCCGGATATGATACCCTTAGTTACGGACGTTTCAAGACCCATGGGATTGCCTATTGCAACCACATCATCTCCCAGCTGCAGCTCATCACTATCGCCGAGCACTGCAACCTGCAATCCCTTAGCATCGATCTTCAACACTGCGAGATCGGTATCGGTATCGCTGCCCAGCAGCATTGCCTCGTACTCCTCTACAGCTGCGCTGGTAGGGTCGGTGGGATCAGTGGTGGAAACATGTACCACATAACTGTCCATACCCTCGATAACATGGGCATTTGTTACGATATAGCCATCCTCAGATATGATGATGCCGCTGCCCGCACCGTAAAGCTCAGGCTCACCACGGTAGTCAACAAACACCTCGATATAAACGATCGAATCCCTTACCGCCGCAACAAGATCACGAGTGTATGCATAGCTTCCATCGCTGTTGAACTCCACCTTATCATTACGATTGTGGATAACAGCACCGCTCTGCATATCATCAAGAGTAGGGCGGCTCTCCGCATCGGGAACCCTGCTATCCTCATCAGTATTCAATGCTCCGCTCTCCTCTGCATCATCGGGAGCAGGGTCGATAGAGCCATCCACCTTTACATTTGTATCGGATACGATAGCATGGGTCAGCTTGCTTGCTGCAAACGCTCCGCCAAAGCCTGCACCTCCGCCAACGATAGCAACCGCTGCGATAAGTGCCAGCACTCTACCTGCGCTATGTGTCTTCTTTGGAGCCTTAGGCGGCTCATTAAACTGCTGATCATTATTAAAATTCTCGTACATAAAATCATTCCTTTCGGCTGATACAGCTTTCCTTTGATGATTTAAGTATAACGGCATTATGTGTAAAAAATGTGAAACAAAACTGAATAAATGCTTAAAACGATATGTTATTCAGCATTTTTAACTGCCCTGTCTACAGCAAGGGCAAGGGCGCATTCAAGACGCTTCTTCTGCATCTCGCAGGCAAGAGTGAAGGGCTTCTTGACATCTCCGGCGTAGATGAAGCTGTTTGCATTACATCCACCAGAGCAATAGAATTTAGCCCAGCAGTCACGACAGCCATCCTTAGTGTAAACATGAGTCTTGGCAAAGAAATCCTTTATATCGTGGTTGAATGTACCCTCGTATAGGTTGCCCATTTTCCACTGCTCCATACCTACAAACTGGTGACATGGATAGATATCCGCATTGGGAGCCACTGCTACATAATCGTTGCCGCAGCCGCAGCCTCTGAGCCTCTTGATAGCACAAGGGCCCTGATCGAGATCCACCATAAAGTGGAAGAAATTAAACTTATCCTCAGTGCGCTCAGCCATAACATCACAGAGCCTGTCATACTCAGAGAATACTCGTGGAAGGTCAGCCTCTGTAAGCGCATAGGGCATATTCATATCGGTCACAACAGGCTCAGCAGAAAGCTGCTCAAAGCCCAGCTCTCTCATGTGCAGCACATCATCGGTAAAGTCAAGATTGTACTTTGTAAATGTTGCACGCACATAATAATCCTTATCGCCTCTGCTCGCAACCAGCTTCTGGAACTTGGGAACTATGATATCATAGCAGCCCTTGCCATTGACAGTCTTACGAATACGGTCGGTGACCTCTTTCCTACCGTCAAGTGACAGCACGCAGTTGCTCATCTCACGATTTATATATTCTATCTTCTCGTCGTCAAGAAGCATGCCATTCGTTGTGATGGTAAAGCGGAAATTCTTGCCGTGCTGCTTTTCTATGGAGCGGGCATAGTTCACCGTTTCAACAACGGTATCCCATGCCATGAGAGGCTCACCGCCGAAGAAATCCAGCTCGATATTCTTCTGATTTGCGCTGTTTGCGATGAGGAAATCTATAGCCTTTCTGCCGGTTTCGGGTGACATGATACAACGGTCGCCGCCAAAATCTCCTGTTTCAGCAAAACAGTATTCACACCTGAGATTGCAGTCATGCGAAACATTCAGGCACATGGACTTTACAGGCATCTTCAATGCAGTGTTCGCATACTTCTCATAGTCATCGGAGCTGAACAGAGTTTCATCCTTGTAAAGGGAATAGAGCTCTGCATAGCTCTCACGGATATCCTCCTCGCTGTAGGAGGGCAGCTTTGCAATTAAGTCAGCGGGACATTCCTCCGCCATAGGTGCATCAATATAGTCAAGAATGTCAAAAGCGCAGTCATCAACGACATGCACGCCACCACTGTGTACATCCATAACAATGTTGTAGCCAAGCTGTTTGAACTTGTGTATCATATTATTGCCTTTCTTCTGTATATTAATAAAGTATTTCGGGATACCAAAAATTTTGCCCGAGAATAGCCCGGGCAAAACCTTGTTGTTTTAACAAATCTGTGCTGTTCTCAATGATTACTTGAGGGCTTCACACTTCTGGTTAGCTACTGTGCAGGATGTCTTGCAAGCAGACTGGCAGGAAGACTGGCAGTTGCCGCAGCCGCCCTTAGCAGCGGTAGCCTTGAGATTTGCCTTGTTGATAGTTGTGATGTGCTTCAAAAGGAACACCTCGACTTTCATAATATTGTAATTGCATGGTAAAACCTTGCGATTAATATTAGTATATCACATATCCTCGAATTTTTCAAGGGGGAAATGCAAATTTTGTTGCATTTGACATCTTAAGATAACCTATTGAAAAAAACATCATAACATGGTACAATATAACAAACATCTACAAAGCTTTTCAGGAGGTAATTTATGCTGTCAAAATCAAAATACTGCAAATATCTGCAATGCCCTAAACTACTATGGCTCGACAAATACAAGCCCTCAGCAATGACCCCCGACCCCAGCCGTGACAGCCGCTTTGAAGCAGGCAACATCATCGGCGACATGGCAATGCAGCTTTTCGGTGATTTTGTGGAGGTTACCGCCTACAAAGCCGATGGCTCTCTCGACCTTAAAAAGATGATAGAAGATACAACTACTCTGATACAAAGCGGTGAAGAGAACATCTGCGAGGCTTCGTTTTCCTTTAACGGCTGCTACTGCGCTGTGGATATCCTCAGAAAGACCAATGATGGCTATGCCATATACGAGGTGAAAAGCTCTACCCATGAAAAGGATATCTACATAAACGATGTCGCATATCAGCAATATGTGCTGGAGAACTGCGGAATCAAAGTTACAGGAGCATATCTCGTACTCATTAACAATCAATATATACGCAGCGGAGATATAGATATACAGCAGTTATTCAAGGTTGTGGATATCAGCAATAAAGTCGCTGCCCAGATGAGCATAGTTGAAACCAATACCACCGCTGCAAACAAGGTACTGGCAGATCCCAACACCGAGCCCCCATGTGATCTTTCTCACGGTTGTCAGGATCCGTACAGCTGTGCCTTCTGGGACTACTGCACCGCACAGCTGCCCAAGCCCTCCGTATTCGACCTATATACACTGACCTTTGCCAAAAAGCTTGATTTTTATGAGAGTGGCTCCATCACATACGCTCAGCTGAAGGACAACAAAGATGTGATGAAAAACAAGATACGCTCGCTGCAGGTTACACATCAGCTCAGCTCACTCGGCACACACATTGACAAAGATGGCATAAGGAGCTTCCTCTCCAAGCTTTCCTATCCCCTGTATTTCCTTGATTTTGAAACGATGATGCCTGCCATACCCATGTTCGATAACTCAAAGCCCTATCAGCAGATACCATTCCAGTACTCATTACACTATATCATAAACGAGGGCGGAAATGTAATGCATAAGGAGTTCCTCGGGGATTCCTGCAACGACCCACGTCGTGCCCTTGCAGAACAGCTATGCAGGGACATCCCGAAGGACGTATGCGTGCTGGCTTACAACAAAAATTTTGAATGTTCTCGTATAAAGGAGATGGCAGAAAGCTTCCCCGACCTTGCCGACCACCTCAACAATATAAAGGACAACATCAAAGACCTCATCGACCCGTTCCGTGCGGGACACTATTATAACCGACAGATGGGCGGCTCACTTTCGATAAAAAGCGTTCTGCCTGCGGTGTTCCCGAACGATCCATCCCTCAACTATCACAACCTCGTCGGAGTACATAACGGCAGCGAGGCAATGACGATATATCCAAAGATCAAAGATATGCCCCCCGAAGAACAGGCGGCTGTTCGCACTGCACTGCTGAAATACTGCGAGCTGGATACCTTCGCAATGGTGAAACTGTGGCAGGCACTCACCGATGCAAGCAAATGATATAACGATACCTCCCACGGAAACTCGTGGGAGACTTTGCATTATTCATGCCAACGCTGCATATACATTGTCCAAAAGGAGCGTGAAAGCATGGAAAACACAATACTTACCCCCACCCTGCCGCAAGACGGGACAAACTCTCGCATCACACCCGCTTTAGCAGTACCCGTTCATCAGACCGAGGCACCGCATATCACACCGTCCTCAGCACCCATTGCGAATTCCGAAGATAGCACACTGCCCATGCAGCATTCATCCCATATTCGCAGTCCGTTCATGAAAAGGCATGGCAGACTACTGGGAATGCTTGCTGCAGCAGCGATCGGCATCATGCTCGGAGCTGCTGTCGCCGTCTTACCCGAGAGGGGCGACCTCTCTGCTGCCGCCATCGCCCGTACAGACGGAAGTTTCCTTCACCTCATGCTGCTGAGGCTGATACAGACTGGAGTCATCCTCGCCGCCGAGTACATCGCAGGTTACTTCGCCCTCGGAAACTGGCTGGTATGGACAGCTCCGCTGATATCGGGACTGGGAACGGGGCTCTCTGCTGCTTATATGTGCATTAGCGGAGATACCGCACTGCTGGTATTGCTGCTTCCTTCCACAGTTGGAAGTGCTGCACTATGCGGCTTCGGAGCAAATGCCTCTGCCGAGTTTTCCGAGCTGCTGCTAAGACTGGTATCAGGAAACAAAAACAGTATCGTCATGGCAGGATCGTCGTCGAGGGCATACACCCTTCGCTTCGGAGCTTACCTTGCGATACTGTTGGGATTATCGATATACGAGGCTGTCATCAAGCTTATCAGCTAAGCGTGAGATAGAACCTGCTGCCCTGAAAGCCGTAACGCACTCCCGAAGGGTTGCAGCCATAGGTCTTTAATGAGGTGAAGATGTTACCGTTCACCTTTGACATCAGTGCTTCAATAGTAACTTCATTGCAGTATACCTCAGTGGTGAGGATGCCCTTTTGATAGTTATCGGCAGCCTTGCGTACAAGCTCGTTATATGCACCTGTTACATTAGTGTGGTATGTTATCCCTGAGCCGTTGTAGTAATTATACTTTGTTGCAGTGGCAGCAGGGACAGGGAACACATTATCGATAATGTGCGTTTCCAGCAGCTGCTTCTCAGTGATACAGAAATAATCATGGGAGCACATCGGCACAGCACTTACGGGATCATCAAAGGTGACATCCATATAGTACCAGCTGCCGTCAAGCTTTATCATGTTCCACATATGGTCGCCGCTGTTGCCCTTTCCGCTGACACATATAGTGTCATATCCCAATGACTGGGCAAGGTATGCAAATGTCTTTGAATAGCCCTCGCAGAGAGCCTTTCCGTTCACGAGCGGCCCGTCAACATCACGCTTGTACTCGCCACCGAGAGTGGTGTAGGTCGTAGCATCAACGATAGCATCATGGATGTACAGCACCCTGTCAAAATCAGAGCTCTGCTGATTTGCTTCAGAGATGATCGCAGCAGCTGCCGCTTCAAGCTTGGGAGCAATCGATGCAGCCTCACTCTTGCTTCTGGCATAATTGGGAGATACCGACATCACCTTGCTGCCCCTGTAGCTATAGCTATATCCGCTCGCCAGCCAGAAAAACTGAGGATTTTCATAATCCATTGCATAAAAAGCAGTGTTCAGGTCTGAAGGTGTTACACTATATGACGAGAGATCTATCTTCGCTTTATGCTCAGCCACACCATCATAGATGAGAGTATAAAGTGTCTTTTGCAACGGAGTCAGCGTAGAGTAAGCATACTTAGCAGTGTAGTTTTCCAGTACGCTCTCATGCTTAGCGGTCTTTACAGGCTGTTCTATCAAATACTCTCTTGTGTACAAGTAATTCTTCCAGCCCTGCTTGTAGGCAAGCACCCTAAGCGTGCAGCTTTCCGTAATCTTTACTCCCTTGCCGTTATACTGCTTAGAGGAGGTAGTAGGCTTGCTTCCATCAGTGGTGTAGTAGAACTTCACATTTGGCGCATCGCTCTTGAACGTTACTGTCTGAGCCCCTTTATAGCTTCCGCTGGCATGGCTGATCGTGGTCTTTGCGGCAAGCTTGTAGCTTCGCACGATGACCTTGCTGTTAAAGCCGTTCTTCTGGGCATAGAATTTCAAGGTAGTGTTCTTCGTTACGGGTATCTTATCGGTGTATAGCTTATAGCTGCCCCCGTTCAGACTATAGTAGATATCCGCATCCGTACCGGGATAGCTGAGCCTCACATAAAATCCCGTCTTGCTGTAATATGTGCCAGATTTTATGCTCGCCGCAGGATTGAGCACATACGCAGTAGCTGCCTCAGCAACTGCCGCCGATGATCCAAGATATTGCTGTACGGGGGCAGAAAACGCTCCGCCTGCGATGATAAAAGCTGCGAACCAGCCCAAAAGCTTATATCTCAATGTAAACTCCCCTCTCAAAGGAACTAGGTATCCTGTTCAAGGATAGCGATGTATTCAGTAGTGATGACTGTACCATCACGGCGCAGCCCTATTGCATCTATATCCGCTGCTGCGTCTGCGATATCGCTCCAGCATTCAATGCCCGGCAGCGCATCAGGTATGCCTGCATACAGCACACTTCCGTCATACCTGATACCGATCGCATAGTAACGTCCTGCAACTATCTTTCGGATGCCGTGCCAGCCCGATACCTCGCACTGGGGGCCCTCCCCTGCCGCAACTACAGTACCATCTGCACGCAGCCCATACGAGGCATCCATACCTGCCGCAACAGCAATTATGCCGCTCCAGCTATCAACATCGCACTGTCCGTATTTATTAAATCCGACAGCTATCACCGTGCCGTCAGCTTTTAACCCAAGCGTATGCTTGATGCCACAGGCTATCTGCTTAATATCGCTCCAGCCTATCACCTCGCACTCGCCGTAAAGGTTGCTGTTGTTTTCAACAGATGCTGCTCCGTTTGCACGCAGCAGCACCGTGCAATTCTCCCCCGATGAGGCTGATATTATATCCTTGTATCTGCCAAGCTCCCATCTGGTCGATACCGCCCTGCCGTCACGCATGACGGCAGTGAGATGGTCATACCCCGCCGCAACTGACTTTACATTGCTGTAGCCTGCTGCCGCCCTTGCTACAGACATTCCGCTGCCGGATGCTACCGCCAGCGTTCCGTCATGATGCAGCCCAACAAAGTAGTTATAGCCTGCATCCACCGCAGCGATATCTCTCCAGTCATCGGGAACAAAATCCCATACGGGTAGTCCTGCACCGACCACCTTGCCATCAAGCCTTACTCCCATTGCACAGCTGCTTCCTGCTGCAATGGCAGCAATGTTTATCCAGCTTGAGCAATCAAGACTTCCCATAAAATCAGCGCCTGCAGCGGCTACCTCGCCATTTTCGCAAAGTACCATTACCAGCTCATCTCCGAGTGCAACATCTACCGCAGCCGAGCTATGCTCGGGAGCATCAAAATCCGCCCCACTGAGCGCTACTCTGCCGTTTGAGCTGATAACAGCTGCCATGCCGCAGCCTGCACGCACTGCGATAATGCCGCTGTATCGCAACAGCGACTGATGCCTCGCCGCACGACTGCCACAAACTAAGATAGTTCCGTCAGCCCTAAGTCCAAGCAGACAGCCGAGATCTCCCGTTATCTGAGTTATACCGCTCCACCCGAGGCACTCGCCATACTCACCCGAGATATCATCTGTAAGTATTGTACCATCTCTACGCAGGGCAAATACGCTGCCCTCTATCGCTGCAACGTCCGCAATATCCTGCCATAACGGTATTGCTGCATCTCCAGCCACCGTATATGTGCGACCCGATCGATCAAGGACAATGATGCGGCTTTCAGATACAGCGAAGCCTGTTACATTCTTCAACTCTGCAATTGCATCCGTATAAGGAGGTCGGTCGCCACATAGCTGCAGTGTACCGTCAGCCATAAGTGCAACGATGGTATTTCCACAAACGGCAAGCTTTACAGCATTTGTGAGCTTGCTGATATATCGCATAGGCATAACAAGACCTCCCCGAAAAGCTATATATAATATTGTAGCATATTTTTCGTTATAATACAAGATATCAACGCAAAAAAAGCCATATCCTGCAATACTAAGAAAAATTTATAAAAAGCCCTTGACAAAACTACCTTTTGGTGATATAATATTTGTTGTAATTATGAACATACTAGTTCAGCATTTGGAGAATTACCCAAGTGGTGAAGGGGCTCCCCTGCTAAGGGAGTAGGTCGGGAAACCGGCGCGAGGGTTCAAATCCCTCCTTCTCCGCCAAAAAAAGACCTTGTCAAAAGACAAGGTCTTTTTCAACGAAATTTGCCCGTCGGGCAAGTGAAAT